>CALBVI010000062.1 GCA_937969395.1 uncultured Spongiibacteraceae bacterium
AACTGGATCAGTCCCATCATAGGGAGCAACATCAACAATATGCAGCAACAAACGAGTACGTGTTAAGTGCTTAAGAAAGCGAATACCTAAGCCCGCACCCTCAGCCGCACCTTCAATCAAACCCGGAATATCCGCAATCACAAAACTGCGGTGAGCCTGGACTTTTACCACGCCCAAATTAGGCACTAAGGTAGTAAAGGGATAGCCAGCCACCTTAGGCTTGGCAGAGGAGACAGCTCGAATAAAGGTCGACTTACCAGCGTTAGGCATGCCCAGCAAACCAACATCAGCCAAAACTTTAAGCTCTAACTGTAAATTGCGACACTCCCCCTCACTACCAGGGGTAGTCTGGCGAGGCGCACGATTAGTACTAGATTTGAAGCGGGCATTACCTAGACCATGAAAACCACCTTGAGCCACTTTAATTTGCTGACCAGCCTCCTTTAAATCGCCCAATACCTCTCGAGTATCTTCATCAATAATGGTCGTACCGACCGGCACTCTAAGGATCAAATCGTCACCGCCCTTACCACGACAATCTCTACCAGAACCACCCTTACCATTTTCCGCCTGATAAAAGCGCTGGTAACGAAAATCAACCATGGTATTAACGGCATAATCGGCTTCTAAAAATATACTGCCGCCATCACCACCATCACCGCCATCAGGGCCACCCTTGGCAACATATTTCTCACGACGAAAGCTGAGCGAACCATTACCACCCTTGCCCGCCTGCACTTTTATTGTCGCTTCATCGACAAACTTCATGCCGCTCTCCGTCTGAGTTTTGTTTAAAAAGAATTAATTGAGAATATAACAAACGCGTACCAGCTAAACCACGTAAAACATTCAATCTACCAAGCTTAGATACACTCATACCACGATAAGAAAACAACTAACTACCAAAGCATGAGGAAAAACATAATACCCAACAATAAAAAAGCCCCGTCACAAGACGAGGCTTCAATAGAGTAACGTACAGGTTTAAGCAGTTACAATACTTACGTATCGACGACTCTTAGGACCTTTAACTTCAAATTTAACAACACCATCCGACTTAGCGAATAACGTGTGATCAACACCTAGACCAACATTTTCACCTGCATGAAACTGAGTACCACGCTGACGAACTAAAATATTACCAGCCAACACATCCTGACCGCCGTAACGCTTAACACCTAGTCGCTTACTATTAGAATCGCGACCGTTACGAGTACTACCACCTGCTTTCTTGTGAGCCATTATCTATCTCCTCGCTTTTCGCAATTAACCTTTAATACCAGTGATTTTCACTTCTGTGAACCACTGACGATGTCCAGCCTGCTTCATAGAGTGCTTACGACGACGGAACTTCATGATCTTAATTTTCTTGTGACGGCCCTGAGCAATAATTTCTGCCGTTACTTTACTACCTTTAACATAAGGAGCACCAATACTAACCCCTTCGCCTTCACCTACCATCAAAACATTATCAAATGTAATTGTTTCGCCAGTAGCTGCTTCAATTTTTTCTAACTTGAGAGTTTCACCCTCAATAACACGGTGCTGCTTACCACCGCTTTCAATAACTGCGTACATAAATACTCCTAATTAGCCTGCTTGCAATATAATAAGGTCTCTATCGGCTAGCTGATAAACTCTACTCAACCAGGGACAAGTCCAGGCACCAAACCCACTGAAAAAAGAATCAGCACGGTTCAGATTTTGGGACGCGCATTCTACGGCAGATAAACAGTAAGAACAAGCATTTATTAGTCACCATTCCGCAATGCTTGACAGCCCCACCACCTCCCCCTAGGATGCAGCCGATAAGCAAACTACCTAACAATTCACACATTAATAAGAAGCACTCTCCATGCAACAAGCCCGAGCGGTCGTAGCCCAAGAATTTGAAGCCGTTAATAAACTCATCATCGAAGAACTGCATTCAGAAGTCGCACTAGCTGAAAACATTGGCCACTATATCGTCGATGCTGGCGGTAAGCGCTTACGCCCTATGCTGGTACTATTAGCTGGCGGCGCAAACGGCAAACTCACACAGCAGCACATCACACTAGCCGCGGTTATCGAATTCATTCACACCGCCACACTCCTGCATGACGACGTTGTTGACGTTTCCACCCTACGCCGCGGCAGACCAACCGCCAACGCCGAATGGGGCAATGCGTCAAGCGTACTAGTCGGCGACTTTCTTTACACTCGAGCCTTTCAGCTATTGGTCAGATTAGGCAATATGGAAGTAATGGCTCTACTAGCAGACGTGACCAACACCATCGCTGAGGGCGAAGTTTTACAGCTCACCAAAGCAGGCGATCCCAATACCAGCGAAGAAGACTATTTCAAAGTTATCAAAAACAAGACTGCCGTACTCTTTGCTGCAGCCACTGCCGGCGGCGCCATACTCAGCGGCGCCAGCGAAGAACAAGTGGAAACCTACTACCAATACGGCCTAAACCTAGGACTTGCCTTTCAACTTGTCGATGACACTCTCGACTACCAAGGCAACCCTGAAGAAATGGGTAAAAACATAGGCGACGATCTCAACGAAGGAAAGCCAACACTCCCGTTAATTTACCTGATGAAACACGGCACACAAGAACAAAAGACGCTAACCAAGTCGGCAATCAGCAACAAAAGCAGCGAGCACATAGAACAAATCATCACCGCAACCCAAAGCAGTGGAGCTATTGATTACGCTCACAACAAAGCCCAGCAACTAAGCGATCTTGCCATTGCCCAACTACAGGGTTTCACCGAAACACCACACTCCAAAGCCCTCAACAGGCTCGCCAAATTATCTACAAGTAGAACCGCATAACCACCATTTAGAGCCACATATCTACCAATGCCCGACTCGGCACACACATACTTAGTGACCACCATCACAAGCATTGAAGCAAGTGCATATTCCCCTTGCTTCGATACAAACAAGATAATTACAATCCATCTAACGAAGAGCTTGAGGGCATGACTCAACTCCTCACCAACCTATTAATCAGTGGCGGATCACCATGAATGCTTTAATTCGAACATTGACCATTATTACACTCGCAACAGCAATCACAGCCTGCGAAAAAGTAGAACCTGAACCAACCTCTACCAGCACAAACCAAACTGCTGTCACAACAGAAAACACCGCAGCGGTAACCCCCGAAGAAGAAATAATCGAAACTGAAACTGCAGAAGAGCAAATCACCACAGAAACCGAAGAAGAAGTAATCACCGAAGAAACCGCAGAGGAAGTCGTAGAAGAAATTATCGAGGAGGAATTAGCGGAAGAAACTGAGCCCGAAACTCGTAATATAACACTCTCCTGGACCCCACCCTCAACCAGAGCTAATGGCGACGCACTAGAATTATCTGAAATTGACGGCTATGAAATTTATTACTTTATGGACGGCTCTCCAGATGGTGAAGGTGAGACAAATGCAATTAATTCACCAAATATCACCGAATTTGCTATTGATGACTTAGTCCCAGGCGTCTATTATTTCTCTATCGCTGCAATTGATACTGACGGACTTGTCAGCGAAATGTCGGAAGCTGTTGAAGCAGACCTTCAATAAAGCAATCGACAGTGACAGACACGCATTCAGACACACAGAATGTCGGTTTTTTTTACACATCTCACACTAAGTACTCAAACCAATATAGAAAAAAACAGCTGCAAATTTAGGTTACACAAAAAAAGCCAAGAAACTCCTTTAAAAACAATTAGTTATGGCAAGGGAATATTTGAGGCGAGCAAAGGAGAAGCCAAGGTACGAAAATTGCATTAATATTGCAGCATATTTATATGCGATAAAAGCCAAAGATTGGCACAAAACCAACTACCTACAAAAGAGCTAGGCAGCTAAGTATCTATGAACAAAGATTCTGAAACTATTAAGGCCGTTCAAAACAGCCGGCGCCCGACAGACACAATGCCTGCTCTTGCCCAGCAGATCCAAGAAAGCTCGCTTTCCATTCTGCTTACTTATGTAGATAATCTTTTTAGTACCTGTGACGACTTATTTTTTGACCTTTCAAGCCGCGCAGCCTCTAACAACGAACAGAACCTATACTTTGAATCAATGAGAGAACTGCGCGTAAAGAAAAACGGCGTAGTTGAAAGCTTCAAACACAACATAGAACAAAATTTTACTGACGCAATCCACCCCCAACAAAATAATGTTCATGAACTCAGCAGCGATACCACAAAGCCGCTAAGCCTAGTACATGAAGACGAAATCGAACAAAAAGTCGCCATCACTGGCATGACCAGCAAAGCTAGAGCTAACAACCAAGAAGCCTTATATCAATTAACAACCCGGTTAGATTACCTTGTTCCAACAAATAGTATTACTGAGAACAATAATCCAGTCGATCCGCAACAGCTGTGCCAAAGCTTTGCCAGCGCCTGCGACTTACTCAGCATCAACATCAAAGCCAAAATCATTTTATTTAAACAATTTGATCGCCTTGTTATTAATCGGGTCGCTAATATTTACTCGCATGCCAATGATCTACTGATTAAAGCAGGCGTGATTCCCAATATTACTCCACAAATTAAAAACCCAGATAATGGTAATACCGCCCCGAAGGCTGCCAATAGCAACGATGCAGAATTAAACCCCGCGCAGGACGCCTATGATTTTGCAGAACTCAGCCAACTACTAACAACAATGCGACAACTGGGGATGAATCTAATCCCAGACTATAGGGCATATAGCAACAACCCAGGCCCCATCATGAACAACGAGGATCTGCTCGCAACGTTGACACTACTGCAAGCACAACTTCCAAATTATAGTGATGGCAGCATACCTGCATCAGAAGAATCAAAAATTCGTGAAATTGTTGACTCAATTCTCCAAGAAAAC
>CALBVI010000063.1 GCA_937969395.1 uncultured Spongiibacteraceae bacterium
ATAGAAAAGTGCGATCATGCCATGCAATCATTGATTAATGCTATGCGTTGGGATGAGCAGGTTTATGGTCGTGAGTATGATTTAAATATATTTAATATTGTTGCCGTTGATGATTTTAATATGGGCGCAATGGAGAATAAAAGTTTAAATATTTTTAACACTTCTTGTGTGTTAGCCAAGCCGGACACAACAACCGATGCGGGTTTTCAGCGTGTTGAGGCGGTGGTTGCGCATGAATACTTTCACAATTGGTCGGGTAACCGAGTAACCTGTCGCGATTGGTTTCAATTGAGTTTGAAGGAAGGGTTTACGGTTTTTCGTGATGCAGAGTTTTCTGCGGATATGGGCTCGCGTACTGTAAAGCGTGTTGAGGATGTATCGCTGTTACGCACTGCACAATTTGCGGAAGATGCAGGTCCGATGGCTCATCCGATTAGGCCTGATTCATTTATTGAAATTTCTAATTTTTACACTGTTACTATTTATGAGAAGGGCGCCGAAATTGTTCGCATGATTGCTCATTTATTGGGTGAAGAAAATTTTCGCAAAGGTAGTGATTTGTATTTTGATCGACATGATGGTCAGGCAGTAACTTGTGAAGATTTTGTTAAAGCTATGGAAGATGCTTCGGGAGTAGACCTCACTCAATTCAGATATTGGTATTCACAGGCTGGTACGCCAGTACTCACTATGTCAGGTAAATACGATGCCGAAAATCAACGTTATCATTTAACGGTTGAGCAAGATTGTCCGGCAACGCCGGGTCAGTTAGAAAAAATGCCATTCCATATTCCTGTTTTGATGTCTTTGTTAGGCAAAGATGCGCAGCTGCCACTTAAACTTGTGGATCAACAAACGTCAGCGTCAGTACCAATAAAAACACCGATAACAGAAATGGTTCTAAATATTACTGAAGCCAAACAGCAGTTTGTTTTTGAAAATATCGGTGAAGAGCCTGTACCTAGTTTGTTACGTGGTTTTTCGGCGCCGGTTAAGTTTTCATTTGCCTATAGTCGTGATCAGTTAATGTTTATTATGAGTCACGATACTGACGGTTTTTGTCGTTGGGATGCAGCTCAGCAACTAGGTGTAAGTATTCTTAATGATATGGTGGCAGCTTATCAGCAGGGTGATGAGCTTGTTGTAGATCCGCTGTTAATTGAAGCCTATAAGCAATTACTGCTAGATAAAACGCTTGATAAGGCCATGGTTGCCTTAATGCTTAATTTGCCGACAGAAGCCTATATGGCAGAAATTAGCCAGCAGGTTGATGTTCATGCAATTCATGCGGCCAGAGTCGCTGCACGTCAATCAATAGCGAGGCAATTACAATCATTGCTGTTAGCTAGCTATCAAGAAAATAATATTAGCGCTGAGTACCAACCTAACGCTGAACAAATTGCGCAACGCAGTTTAAAGAATGCATGCTTAAGTTATTTAATGTTACTTGAAGATAAAGCAATACTAGAGCTGTGTGTTAGTCAGTTTGAATCAGCCAGTAATATGACGGATACGATGCAGGCATTTGTCTGTTTATTAAATAGCGAATCTAACACTGAGAAAGAAAAAGCCTTGCAGCAGTTTTATTCACGCTGGGAAAGTGAACCATTAGTGATAAATCAATGGTTTATGGCGCAGGCAGTTTGTGCTGCACCGGGTACTTTAGGTGACGTTAAAACCCTAATGGAGCATTCGGCCTTTGATATTAAGAACCCGAATAAAGTGCGTGCGTTAATAGGTGCTTTTTGTGGACAAAATGCGGTGAATTTTCATCAGCAAGATGGTGAGGGTTACCGCTTTTTAGCGGATCAAATTATCTTATTGAATGAATTGAACCCGCAAATTGCGTCGCGTTTACTAGGGCCATTAACGAAATGGAAAAAATACCTTCCAGCGGCGCAGAAACTTATGAAAGCTGAGTTAGAAAGAATAAAATCGGTTGAACAGCTTTCAAAAGATGTCTATGAGGTTGTTTCAAAAAGTTTAAGCGTCTAGTGTTTTATGGCTATGTCTGAATTGCCTTATTATTCAATGACACACTAACCGCTGAATTAGTAGTCAAGAATAGAAAAGTCAGAGACATAGCCAATACGCTCCCAGACAATACATTTGGCGAGATAGTCCTTAATCGTTGGCCTGTCTTCGATCTCTTCACGTACGCTAATTCGGTAATAGATAATGTATTGTCTTTTTTCGACTTCGTGTCGCGATGAGAAATTATCGTAATACTTGCTAATTAAGTCATCGTCGTATTTGCTGGTGATTTTATCTTCGCAGTCATAGGAGGCGTCATTAATACTGCGGGCGAAAAACGCGACTTTGTTTGCAGATTTAGCTTTTATGGCGAGGGTTGCCATCACTATGACGGCAATGATGAGCACGGGAAGTAAAATAAAAAGTACTCGCCGATTGCGTTTGGCTTTATCGATAACAGACATGGATGGGCTCTTCGTTTTTTGGGCCATTATATGCGGGATCTAGTTATTAACCAGTAATAATTATTGGATTAGCTGAATGGTTGGCTTTTTTGCAGTGAGGATTGTGGTGCGCTTATTTATCGAACTCAAGTTATGCGTTGGCACAGTAGGGATGATGTGTTGTCAATGAAGCGATATGGTTAAAGCTATATGTATAAAAAGACTACGGAAAAAGGAGCAATCGGTATGAGGTTTGATGGCGTTAAGCAAATAGTATTTTTTATCGTGCTTGCTGCTGTTTTTATATTAGCTGTTGTCCCACAAGAAGCGGCAACCATTACGACCGGTTGGGATAAGCTCAATCATGTCCTGGCGTTTTTTGTATTGTTAGCATTGTTTGACTATGCCTACCCAGCAATGCCTTTTTGGTCTCGCCAATGGCTGTGGTTACTAGCATACGGCCTATTAATCGAGTGTGTACAAGGTTTTACCGCAGACAGGTATTTCTCGTTGTTAGATATTTTAGCTGATATGGTCGGCTTGTTGGCTTACGGCTTAATACGCCCGCTGATTATTACTTACTTACCTTTTTCGGATCGCGCTGACTTTCATTAAAATTAATGGATTTTAAGCTTTTTTTGCATCAGCTCTTAATGCTTCGACAAAGGCGTTAGCCGCATTACTTAGGCTGCGATTACCGTGGTAGATGAAGCCTAAAGAGCGCTCCATTTTTAAATCGTGTATTGCTAATGCTCTAGTCGTTGGGTCAATCATAGTAAGCGGTAATACACTCCAGCCAAGTCCAATAGAAACCATCATCTTAATAGTTTCCAGATAGTTGGTTTCCATAGATATATTCAGCTTTAAATTATGCTGTTGAAACAAACGCTTAATAATTTGCCCCGTGTAGGTATTAAGTCCAGGTAAGATCGCAGGGTATTGGCTTAATTGTGATAAATCAGGGTTGGTGATCGCTGTTAGCGGATGATCTGTCGCGATAGTGATGGCGAGTTCATCTTGCCAGATAATTTCTTGGTTTAGAGTGCTGCTGTCAGTTGGGTTTAATGTTATTACCGCCAACTCAATTTTGTTGTGCATAATTTGTTCGTAGGCTTCCTCAGAGTCCATAAAATCAATATTTAGATGAACACTGGGGTATTGCTTGCTAAAGCTTTGTAGTACGGGCGGCAAGCGATGCAGGCCGATGTGATGACTGATACCTATACTAAGCTCGCCGCTAATATCGCCTTGTAAGTCAGTAATACTGCGGGTGGCATCTTGTACCGCTTGTAATATTTGGCTTGCTCTAGGTAATAAAGCAGCACCGGCCTCGGTTAAATAGACAGTTCGGCTGATGCGATCAAAGAGTTTACAGCCAAGCTGCTGTTCTAGTGTTGCGATACGTTTACTGACTGCGGGTTGGGTTATGTGCAGTTTTTCAGCGGCGGCGGAAAATGATTGTGTTTCAGCAACTTCAACAAAGGCTTTAAGATTTTGAGTGTCCATGGCTTTGGGTGTTCTTTAGTTAACTGCTGTTTCGTCTATTGTATTCCTTTTTGTTATTCAATCTATAAAAAATATGAATTTGTTTTATTTGTTGAGCGTGGTTAAGATTTACCTGCTTAGTAAATATATTTACATCATCATATTTAACCTGGGCTGGCTAGTTATCTTGGTTTACTGCAGGCAGTGAACCTATACAGGCAGTTATTCAGGATCGAGGAATACTATGGCTAAAACCCTTTACGACAAATTATGGGATGCACATTTGGTAAAGCAGCGCGAAGATGGCACAGCGTTGATTTATATCGATCGTCAATTGGTGCACGAAGTGACATCGCCACAGGCTTTTGAAGGGCTTCGTTTAGCCGGGCGCAAGGTATGGCGCACTGATACGAATCTTGCCACACCAGATCATAATGTACCTTCGCTGGCTTCTGAGCGTGTAGGCGGGGTGAGCGGGATTGTCGAAGATGTGTCTCGAATTCAGGTGCAGACACTAGACGATAACTGTGAAGAATTTGATATCCAAGAGTTTGAA
>CALBVI010000064.1 GCA_937969395.1 uncultured Spongiibacteraceae bacterium
TTGCTCAGGGTAAAGGCCTTTCATTGCATAAAAGCAGCCATTACTCGCTAATAATTGATCACTGCCAGCAATCATATCCGCTAAAGTAGCAAAAGCCCTAGACAGCACGCCATCAAATCCCTGCTCGAGTTCAAGCTGCTCTACTCTAGAATGGTGAACGGTAACATTATCTAATTTCAATTCTGTTTTAACTTGAAATAAAAACCGCGTTTTTTTGCCATTACTATCTAGTAAATCAAAACTTTTTTCAGGATAAAAAACAGCTAATACAATACCTGGTAATCCAGCACCGGTACCGACATCAATAAAGCGATTACCTTCAATATATTTTGCAATACTCAAGCTATCTAACAAATGCCTTGAGATCATTTGTTCAGCATCGCGAACAGCGGTTAAGTTGTAAGCTTTATTCCACTTAATCAACAACTGATGGTAAGACAATAGTAATTCAATTTGTTCATCACTTACTGATAAACCTAATTGCTCAATACCATCGATTAAAAGTTTTCGGTAATTCATTATCATTACAGCGCTATAAAATTAAAAGAATATTGAATAGGTTTCTATCACTAAAATTTTATTAAGCACTTTCTCGATCATTTTCAATCGCTTGTTTTTTTCCTAAAGCACCACGTTTTTTCAAATAAATTAATAATAATGAAATAGCGGCTGGAGTAATACCTGGAATTCTAGATGCTCTTGCTAATGTTTCTGGTTTAGCTTCTGAAAGTTTTTGTTTTGCTTCATTCGATAAGCCCTCAACGGTTTGATATTCAAAACTTTGAGGAATAATGGTATTTTCATAACGACGCGAACGTTCAACATCTTCAGATTGTCTTTCAATATAACCTGAATATTTAATTTGAATTTCAACTTGCTCAGCGACTAAAGGGTCTTTAACCCCCTCACCTTTAATGTTAGAAATATTATTATAATTAATATTAGGTCTTTTAACTAAGTCTAATAAACTATATTCACGAGTAATAGGTTTATCGCAAAGTGCATCAACCTGTTCGCTCTCAGCTGTTTTTGGCTGTACCCAAGTAGACGCTAAGCGAGTAATTTCTTTTTCAATGCTTTCGCGTTTTTCTGTAAACTTATACCAACGATTATCATCGACTAAACCTAACTCGCGACCTTTTTCTGTCAAACGAAGATCAGCATTGTCTTCACGTAATAACAAACGGTATTCGGCACGTGATGTAAACATCCGATAAGGCTCCATTGTCCCCATCGTAATTAAATCATCAACCATAACGCCAATATACGCTTCATCACGGCGCGGGCACCAAGACTCTTTGCCCTGTACTTGTAACGCAGCATTTAAACCCGCTAATAGACCTTGTGCAGCAGCTTCTTCATAACCAGTGGTACCGTTAATTTGGCCAGCGAAAAATAAACCGTTAATAAATTTAGTTTCGAGGGAATATTTTAAATCTCTCGGATCAAAATAATCGTATTCAATAGCGTAACCTGCGCGCGAAATATGGGCGTTTTCAAATCCTTTAATCGAGCGCACCAATTCAAATTGCACATCAAAAGGTAAGCTCGTTGAGATGCCATTAGGATAAAGTTCGTGTGTTGTTAAACCCTCAGGCTCAATAAATATCTGATGAGAGTTTTTTGCTGCAAAGCGATGAATTTTATCTTCAATCGATGGACAGTAGCGTGGCCCTACACCTTCGAT
This sequence comes from uncultured Spongiibacteraceae bacterium, assembly GCA_937969395.1. Taxonomy (GTDB): domain Bacteria; phylum Pseudomonadota; class Gammaproteobacteria; order Pseudomonadales; family Dasaniaceae; genus Oceanicoccus. The sequence goes on from CALBVI010000064.1 coordinate 1,688, forward strand.
CACACCGGTATACATCGGCGACCGATCTAAACCGCCGCGAATAATATCGTGGGTTTTTTCGTTAGTATGCGTAATCCAGCAACAGGTTTGCTGCGGATGTTGTTCAACTGATCCCAACAGAGACATAACAGGTTCTGGCTTGTCTCCCCACTGCTCTTCCAATGCAGAAAAATCAACCGACCTCGCATCAATGCGCGGTGGAGTACCCGTTTTTAAACGATCAACATTGAAGGGAAGCTCTCTTAAGCGATCAGCCAAAGCAATTGATGGCGGGTCTCCAGCACGACCACCACTATGACTGTCGAGTCCAATATGAATTTTTCCACCCAAGAATGTGCCGGTGCAAAGAACCACAGTTTTAGCAAAAAACTTTAACCCTGTTTGCAGAATAACACCGCGAATAGTCTCGCCTTCGACAATTAAATCATCAACACCCTGTTGAAAAATGCTTAGATTTTCTTGGTTTTCAAGCATTTCTCTAATGGCTGATCTGTACAATGCTCGATCTGCTTGAGCTCGGGTTGCTCTTACGGCAGGACCTTTGCGTGCGTTCAACACCCGAAATTGTATTCCACCTAAATCCGTTGCTTTGGCCATTGCACCGCCTAAAGCATCAATTTCTTTTACCAAGTGACTCTTGCCAATACCACCAATGGCAGGGTTACAAGACATTTGACCTAGGGTTTCAATATTGTGACTTAGCAATAACGTTTTGCTGCCCATTCGGGCCGCGGCTAAGGCTGCTTCAGTACCAGCATGTCCCCCGCCGATAACAATAACGTCAAAATGCTCTGGATAGTCCACGTAAACCTCTAGCTGTGGTGAGAAAAGGGCAGCGATTATAAGGCAGAGTTGCCTCAGTAGATAGTGGGTGGTGAAAAATTGTCCAATCTGTTTTTTTAAGAATTTATTCTTTTTTATTGTTATTAATATTTTTTATTTATTATATGTATATATATAATGTTTTTTAATATTGTAATAATTATTAAGCAGCCTTTAATCTGTTATTAACTCTATATTTTTATTATTAATCAATAACTTATAATAATGATAAGTAGCGCTTAAAGCGTTACATTTGCTGCTATTAAGCTTAGGATTTCAGGTGGATAAATAGCGGGTTTATACACAGACGGTGAATTATGGGGTTATTTTAACTTTTTAATCTAATGCTTATTCAACGACTTTTCACAGGCAATAGACGGTAGTTATCCACAGGGTAAATTAATTATCCACTGCTATAGGCTTGTTATTATTGATTTGAATAGAACTGGGGATAAGTTGTTAGTTTTTTGAGGGTTAGTTAAGTGTAGCTTGGGGGTAATTGTTGTTTAGCTTGTTTTTAAGGCGAAGCCTAAGCTTGAAAGGTGGTTTTTTAAGGAAATTTTTATTATTTTTAATTAAAGATAATATGAAGATTTTTCTAGTTTTTGCTATTTACCAATACAAAAACTAGAAAATATTTCGCCTAACAGGTCATCTGGACTAAATTGACCGGTAATTTCACCTAGCGAATTCTGGCACTGACGTAAATCTTCTGCGAGAAGCTCTCCGGCACCAAATGATTGGAGTTGGCTCTGCCCTGCTAATAGAGCTTGTTTTGCTCTTTCTAAGGCATCAAGGTGGCGGCGTCTAGCGGTAAAGCCGCCCTCACCGACTCCATCAAAGCCCATGGTGGTTTTTAAATGTTGGCGTAATAAATCAACCCCTTGATTATCTTTAGCTGATAATTTTATTAAAGTAGCTGCGGTGTTATCTTCAGGTTCGAAAATAGCACAAGCTTGGTTAATTAAATCGCACTTGTTATGGATGACGGTAATATTATCTTGTCTTGGCAATTTGTCAGCGAAATCAGGCCATAACGCCTTTGCTTGGGTTTCTTGCGATGTACTACTGTCTACGACTAACAGTATTCGATCAGCTTTTTCAATTTCAGCCCAAGCGCGTTTTATACCTTCTTGTTCAACAATATCTGGGCTTTCTCGCAAGCCAGCAGTATCAATGATATGCAATGGCATACCATCAATTTGAATTTGTTCTCGCAATACATCTCGGGTAGTCCCTTCTATTGCTGTGACTATGGCGCTATCTCGGCCAGATAAGGCGTTGAGTAAGCTAGATTTACCTGCATTAGGTTTGCCTGCAATAACAACAGTCATTCCTTCCTGTAGCAGGGTACCTTGTTTTGCTTGTTTGAATACGCGTGCAAGCTTATCAATAATTACAGTTAAATCTCTTTCAACTTTACCGTCAGCTAAAAAATCAATTTCCTCTTCAGGGAAGTCTATAGCTGCTTCAACATACATTCTTAGATGAATAACAGACTCAACCAGTGTGCTGATTTTCTGGCTGAATTCGCCTTGTAGTGATCGGTATGCATTTCTCGCTGCTTGCTCAGATGCGCTATCAATTAAATCTGCAATCGCTTCAGCTTGAGTTAAATCAATTTTATCATTTAAAAACGCACGCTCTGAGAATTCCCCAGGTCTTGCTAAGCGTGCACCGTGATAAATAACTTCTTTTAATATCAAATCGAGTAATACTGGGCCGCCATGAGCTTGAAGTTCTAAAACATCTTCGCC
>CALBVI010000065.1 GCA_937969395.1 uncultured Spongiibacteraceae bacterium
AGTTTACCGAGATTTTAAAGATCTCAATGAGTTCCGCGATGAGATTGATCGTTTGACCGATGATAGCGATAAAGTAAACGGCGATTTTGTTAAGGCTTAATGTTGCTGGCTTTAAATAGTATTGATGCTGGGCGATTAATATGACAACTGCTATGAACGATCAGCGTTATATGCAGCTGGCCATAGATCTGGCTCAGCAAGGTTTATATTCCACCGGCGTTAACCCACGGGTGGGTTGCGTGTTAGTGCGTGATGGTCAAATTTTAGGGCAGGGGTTTCATTTGCGTCCCGGTGAGGGGCATGCAGAAGTGAATGCTATTGCCGATGCGGTTAAGCGTCACGGTGATGTTATTGGCGCCACTGCCTATGTGAGTTTGGAGCCTTGCAGTCATACCGGTAAAACACCACCGTGTTGTGATGCTCTGATTACCGCCAAAGTTACCCATGTTGTCGCTGCAATGAAAGATCCCAACCCATTAGTTGCAGGTAAAGGACTGTCGCGGTTGCAGGCTGCAGGTATTGCTGTTGAAGCAGGCTTACTTGAGACGCAGGCGCGGGCAATCAATCCTGGTTTTATCAAGCGGATGGAATTAGCTTTGCCTTGGGTACGAGCGAAGTTAGCAATGAGTTTGGACGGTCGAACGGCAATGGCCTCCGGTGAAAGTCAGTGGATTACTGGCCCTGCTGCCCGCAGTGATGTACAGCGTTTAAGAGCACGTAGCTGTGCGATATTATCAGGCGTTGATACGATTCTTCATGACGATGCGTCGTTAACGGTTCGTATTGATGAGTTAGAGCTCAGCCAAGCTCAAGCGGAACTTGCAGTAGAGCAGCAGCCTTTAAGAGTGATTGTAGATTCCAATTTACGTACGCCTCTTAATGCTAAAATTTTACAGCAGCCTGGCCATACTTTGTTGGTGGCGGCAGCTAAGAATGTAGAGCGACAGCGCGCGTTAGAGCAGGCCGGCGCAGAAGTAATTTATCTTCCCAATGCTGAAGAGCAGGTAGATTTATTGCTGTTACTTTCTTGTCTGGCTGAGCGCGGTTGTAATGAAGTGTTGCTTGAGTCAGGAGCAACACTAGCCGGAGCAATGGCTGAGGCGGATTTAATCGATGCTTATACCGTTTACATGGCGCCAACATTATTAGGCAGCTCGGCGAGGCCGCTGCTGTCATTAGGTTTAAATGAAATGTCAGAACAGCGACGATTGCATATACAGAGTATTACGCCGGTTGGTGATGATTGGCGAATTGATGCATGTCCGAAAAATGATATGCCTTGAAATGAAGAGATATAAAATATTGAGCTTTAAAAGAAAAGGCTCAACGTTAAAAATTAATAGCAATGTGTAAAAGGTTTTAATTAATGGCTTTAAATACAGTTGAAGAACTTATTCAGGATATTCGCCTCGGTAAAATGGTTATCTTGATGGATGATGAGGATCGCGAAAATGAGGGCGATATTGTCATGGCGTCTGAATGCGTTAAACCGTCAGATATTAATTTCATGGCGACTCACGCTCGCGGACTGATTTGCCTAACAGTAACAGAAGACCGCTGCCGCCAATTAGATTTACCGCTGATGGTAGATGGTGCTAATGGCGCTCAGTTTGGCACTAACTTTACTTTGTCGATTGAAGCAGCCGAAGGTGTGACAACCGGAATATCAGCGGCAGATCGTGCGCATACGGTGCGTACTGCTGTGGCTCGTGGCGCAAAAAAAGCAGATATCGTTCAGCCTGGTCATATCTTTCCTATTATGGCGCAACCCGGTGGCGTATTAACGCGTGCTGGTCATACTGAGGCTGGTTGTGATTTAGCCCGTATGGCGGGTTTTGAAGCATCGTCAACCATTGTTGAAATTATGAATGAAGACGGCACGATGGCACGCCGTCCTGAATTAGAAAAATTTGCACAAGAGCATGATTTAAAAATCGGCACTATTGCGGATTTAATCCACTATCGCGTTATCAATGAGCGTACGATTGAAAAAGTGAGTGAAGGTAAAATTAATACCGATCACGGTGAATTTACACTGCACTCTTATAAAGATTTGTTAAATGGCACTATTCATTTGGCTGTCGTTAAAGGCGATGTGTCTAAAGACGAACCGACGTTAGTGCGGGTACAAGTTGGTTCATCAATGCGAGACTTGTTAGGTTCTCAGCCTAGCGACGAATCGAGTTGGAATATACAGCGCTCTTTAAAGCGTATTGCTGAAGAGGGGGCTGGTGTTGTTGTGTTGTTAGCACATCAAGAATCAGCAGCAGAAATTTTAGCAAGCGTTGAAATTGCTTTAGGTAAAAAACCTAAGCCTGCTCCGACTACCGACGGTGCTCATAACACTCAGTTAACGGTAGGTTTGGGATCGCAAATTTTACGTGATGTTGGCGTCAATAAATTTCGCTTGATGGGGGCTCCGGTTAAATATAATGCTCTGTCAGGTTTTGATCTTGAATTAATTGATTTTGTTGCGCCCTAGAAAATATTTCATATAAATTTTAACAGTGAGAAAAAAATGAAAGGTGTAGAAACACTGAGTTATAACAATTCAACGTTTGTCGATGCAAAAATTGCAATTGTTGTTACTGGCTGGAATAAATTTATTGTTGATCCTCTGCTACAGGGGTCTGTTGATCACCTTTTAGAAACTGGTGTGCAGGCTGATAATATTAAAATTATTCAGTGTCCCGGTGCCGTTGAAATTCCGTTGACCTGTCAGAAAATTGCACAGACTAAAACCTATGATGCGATTATTACCTTAGGTGCTGTTATTCGTGGTGGCACGCCGCATTTTGATTTTGTCGCTGGTGAATGTTCTGCTGGCGTTATGCGCGTTAGTTTGGATCAAGACTTGCCGATTGCTTTCGGTGTATTGACGGTTAATGATGAAAAACAAGCGCTAGAACGTTCTGGTCAAGGTGAAAATTCAGAAAACAAAGGCATAGAATCTGCTGCCTGTGTGTTGGAAATGTTAGCTCTGATTGATTCTTTGAGTTAACCATTAACATTAATTAGTTCACTTAAAAATTTTTGAGTGAAAAACAATATGCGAAGCTGGCCTTCGCTATAGTTCTTTAAAGAGAGAAAGTGTGTGATAGATAAAGCTGTAAAACCAAGTATAAGCCCCTCTGCCAGACGTAAAGCTCGTCATTATGGCGTGCAAGCTTTATATCAATGGCATATGACCAAGTACCCATTAGGCGAGATAGAATTACAATTTTTAAGTGAGTATGATTTCGCCAGTGTTGATGTCGAATACTTTCACGATATTATTCATCATGTTCCGGCTAACCTTGATGAGCTAGAAACTGCATTTACTCCGCACCTCGATCGTGAATTTGAGGCGCTTGATCCTATCGAGTTATCGTTACTGCGTTTAGGCTCTTATGAGCTAGTTAAACGTATTGATGTTCCCTACCGTGTTGTTATCAATGAAGCGGTTGCCTTAGCGAAAAAGTTTGGTGCGACGGATGGTCATAAATTTGTTAATGGCGTGTTAGATAAATTAGCCCAGGATGTTCGTACTGTAGAAATAAAAGCGGATAAAAAGCGCTAGTTAATTTGGCGAACTAATATATGATTTCATCCAATTTTTATCTAAAGACCAATTGAAATGGTAGATGTTACTTTAATTGAAAATGATTCTGCAGCGTTATCAGAATTTGAAATCATCAAGCATTATTTTTCTGGAATCGGTCGCGATTTTGAAAAGCAGTATGATGAAGTTGTGTTGTCTGGGGGTGATGATTGCGCGTTATTATCGTTACCTGATAATCATCGGCTGGCGCTTTCAATTGATACCTTAGTCGCTGATCGTCACTTTCCCGCTGATGCCAAGGCTTACGATATCGCTCGCCGTGCTTTGGCTGTTTCTGTCAGTGATTTGGCAGCAATGGGAGCAAAGCCTGTTGCCTTTACATTGGCGTTAACTCTGCCTGAATTCAAACAGCCTTGGATTGAACAGTTTAGCCAAGGCCTACATGCTGCTGCACAGCAATACCAAATGGCTTTAATTGGCGGTGACACTACTCGTGGTCCGCTTAGCTTGACGGTTCAAGTTCATGGCATCGTACCGGCAGATAAAGAATTACGGCGAAGCGGAGCGAAGCAAGGCGATAAGATTTTTGTTAGCGGAAGTTTGGGTGATGCTGCATTAGCGTTAGAGATTATTGAGCGGCGTCTATCAGTAAAAAATGAAAGTGAGTATTTTTGTTCCCGTTATTACTGCCCTACCGCTAGGGTTCAATTGGGGCAAAAACTACAGGGGATAGCTTCGGCGGCTATCGATATTTCTGATGGTCTACTGGCTGACTTAAATCATATTTTGGTGGCTAGTAACGTCGCGGCTAAGTTATATGTTGAAACGTTACCCAAGTCGGCTGCGATGATTTCTTTATTGGATGAAAGCGTCATTAGTAAGAGCATCTGTCAGCAGCATATGTTGAGTGGTGGCGACGATTACGAATTGTGCTTTACGGTTGCTGCTGATCAATGCGCGCAATTGAGTGAGTATGCTGACAAGAATGATTTAGCTATTACTGAGGTAGGTGTTATTGAAGCATATGATGCTAATAGCACTGAACGGCTAAAGTGTTTTGATCAGCAAGGTGGACAAGTAACGTATTTAAAAAAAGGGTTTCAGCATTTTTGAGTTTTTAGCTGTAAACCTAAATTATTAATTCAAATATTATAATAAAATCTATGAAAGTTAACGCTAAAGCAATTCTAACCAACCCCATCCACTGTTTAGCTTTTGGCTTTGGCAGTGGTTTAGCACCGAAGGCACCGGGTACGTTCGGCACTGTGATGGCGATTCCACTTTACCTATTGTTAGCGCAAAGTTCCCTGTGGATTTATGGCTTAATCACTATTGTTGCTTTTGTTGTAGGTGTCTATTTGTGTGGTAAAACTGCGGACGATTTAGGTGTGCACGATCATCCCGGTATTGTATGGGATGAGTTTGTTGGTTTCTGGATTACGATGTTTGCAGCGCCCGCTGGTTGGTTGTGGTTATTATTGGGGTTTTTGTTATTTAGATTGTTTGATATTTGGAAGCCTTGGCCGATTAAGTTATTAGATGAAAAGGTAGAGTCAGGTTTCGGTATTATGATTGATGATGTGTTGGCGGGGATTTACGCTTTAGTGTTGTTGCAGCTATTGGCTTATTTCATTTAATCTATGAGTACTGTTCATTAATAGCATTGGAGCAGTCGAGGCGGCAAATGTGTATGGCCAATAAAAAGGGATTGGTATGCGTGATGTAAAAGATCTTGCGCTGATTATTGAAGCTGGCGTTCCTATTATTATTGTGGAAACTCAGGATGAATTGCGGGCGCTAGAGCTATTAACTCAGGTTGCTATTAAGCAGCAGCTAGGTTTTAGTCGGTGGTCAATTACTGAAGGGTTAACGCAGGCAGGGTTTGCCGATGAGCTTAGTTTAGTTGATGACCCTGAATCGCCAGCTGACGTTTTAAAGAAGATTAAAAAAACTAAAACGCCATCATTATTCGCGCTGTGTGATTTTCATCCCTATCTGGTTAATAACCCTGAAAATGTTAGGTTATTAAAGGATATTGCTCTCAACTGCGCGTCTGTGCAACATAGTATCGTGTTACTAAGTTATGATTTAACGGTACCTCCAGAGTTACAGCATTATAGTGCTAGGTTTGCATTTAGTTTGCCTAGCGATGCGCAGCTAATGTCGATTGTTCGTGAAGAGGTTGAGAGTTGGTCGAAAGAGAATGCTAATGCGCGGATTAAAACAGACCATATTACGCTCAAGAAACTGGTTAAAAACTTATCAGGTTTAAGCAGGCAAGATGCTCGTCGATTGATTCGCGGTGCTATTCGCGATGATGGCGCCATTACTGAAGATGATTTGCCAGAGATTAATAAGGCAAAATTTGAATTAATCGACATGGATGGCGTGTTGAGCTTCGAATACGATACTGAAAAATTTTCGGCGGTCGGTGGCCTTAATAATTTAAAAAATTGGCTGAAAGAGCGAGAAGCTATTTTCCTGAATATGCAAAACACCTCTATAGACCGCCCCAAAGGTGTGATGTTATTAGGTATTCAGGGCGGCGGTAAAAGTTTAGCGGCAAAGTCGGTCGCGGGTTTATGGG
>CALBVI010000066.1 GCA_937969395.1 uncultured Spongiibacteraceae bacterium
TAGAGCTTCAACTAATTCTTTTCGATTGCGCATACTTTTGCCATTTAACGCCGCAAACACCGGTGGCAAAACCAAAGCGAAGCGGCGGTTTTGACTTCCGCGTGATTTGCTTTGTTAGGGCTGACTTCAAGACAAAGCATAAATTTTGAGGTTCGCATAAGAAGTGCAAATTGCAACCCATGAGTCCTGCACTTCGAGTTCAATATGTTTTAATTTATCTTGAGCCTCATGCTTAGATATTTTTCCACGGTCCATGCTCTGTAGGAACCCAACAACAGCACTTGACTTGGACATTGTTCGCCCATCTCTATTTGCGTAGTCCGGGGCTTGGAAAAGTCTCACAATTTGGGATGCAAATTTTATATATCGTTCGTCATCAATTTCTGCCGTCACTGCTTCTGCGAATGTTTCGCACCTTCTTCGAACGTGCCACAACTGCTCTCTGTGTTTTTGAATTTCTGCAAGTGGCCCAAGCGTATCATTTATAGAAGGTTCATTTAATAGTTTATGTGCCTTTCTAAAAAGAAGAAAATAGTCCTCAATTAATCCATCTAAATCCTGGAATAAAGGGTCTACGAAATTATCGAAAAGCTGCTTTTTATTATGCTTTCTTTCTTTCAAAAAAGAGATAATTTTTTCCATCAGTTTTAAGAATAGATCAATTGATTCCATATTGCTTCCTCAAGGCCCTAACGCCGCGATAAAAGGCGAGCGTTAGCGAGTCCAGCCGCGCCTTTTGCGGCGATTTTTAATTGCCTTGTATGGTTGTCCCTGTCTTATATTCACTCTTTAAATCCTTTTCACCAACGGGTAAATTGAGGCCCACCTTCGGCGGCCACCGAAGGCCTTTTGTAGTAGCTCGCTGATTGCCAGGCTCCTTTACAGAGACCGATAACAAGTAAGAGCGCTACAAAACTCACTAGGCATAACTCGAATAGTCACGTGGGCCTCGAGCCCGAATAGCAAGGCGGAGATAGCTTACCTTATGAATACAAATGAGATCAATGTTGGTATCGATACTAGTCAAAAACAACTCGATATTTATGTGAGACCACTGAATGAATTTTTCAGTGTGGCCAATACCGATGCCGGTATCAAAGAAGCGATTAAAAAGCTTAATGCGGTAGAGCCTCATCGTGTATTAATTGAAGCAACTGGACGGCTCGAACTCAATTTTGTTTGTGCTGCGCATAAAGCGGGATTACCTGTTGTTGTCTGTAACCCTGGACAAGCGCGACAATTTGCAAAAGTAGCAGGTAGAACAGCAAAAACGGATAAACTGGATGCACAGGACATTGCTCACTTTGGTGAAGCAATGAAACCACGACTAACCGAGCTAAAACCCGAGAAACTAAGGTTAATCAGTGATTTCATTACTGTTCGCAGTCAATGCTTAGAGATGAGCACCATGCAAAAGAATCGACTTAAGCGCATGCCAAAATCAGTGCACAAGCCGATCAACGCTATTCTTAATAGCATCAAAAAAGAAGTAGAAAAGATTGATAAAAAGCTCGACGCATTAATTGATGAAATCCCTGAGTGGCGATGTCAGCGTGACTTATTATTAAGCGCTAAGGGTGTTGGAAAAGTATTAGCCTATACACTCATGAGTGAACTGCCAGAACTCGGCAAACTAAACCGAAAAGAAATTGCAGCACTTGTTGGTGTTGCGCCCATGAATCGAGACAGCGGAAGCTATCAAGGCAAGCGATATATCCGTGGTGGACGACACAAAGTCCGCACGGTTTTATTTATCTCGATGATGTCAGCGATACAGTGCCACCCGAAATTAAAGCCGATGTATCAACGGATGATTACCGCGGGTAAACCAAAAAAAGTCGCTATCGTTGCCTGCATGCGCAAGCAACTTATTATTTTAAATACGATGATGAAAAATGGCACGCACTGGGACGAAAAAATGGTTTAAATACTTGACGGGGAACCATAGTCACTTGTTATGTGTGGTTGGCACACTGCTCATTTTTGTTTGTAAACCTCTGGCACATCACCGTGCCCCTTGCCTTTATATTGTTCTATCCAGATTTGGCCGCAATTAGTGCACTTGAATGTTGTAACCCAATTTTTAAAATCAGTGGCTACTTCTTCTAGGTTGGAATGCAGGCCTGGAATATCTTTTACCGCCATGCCGTCAAAGCGATCATTTAATTCTGTGCAGCAACTCATTGCATTCTCAGTGACACATAACGCCTCAATAAAGGGCGTGATCCCTCACCACTTTTGTGGACACATTTAAGCGCATAGCATTTCATAATTTGATGGTGATTGAAAGCTAAGCGAGGAATGTAATCGCTCGCGATTATAGAAATTAATAAACTCCATAATTTCCGCCACAGCTTCGTAACCATGATTGTAAATTTTACGCTGCACAGCCTCTGCTTTTAGTGTGTGGAAGTACGACTCCACAATAGCATTGTCCGTTGGTGTTGATCGCCGACTCATACTTCTCCGCATTCCTGCTACTAATAACAAATCCCTATACTCATGAGCTGCATACTCAATGCCTTGATCCGAGTGAAATAAACAACCCTCTTCATAAGTCTCTTTTTGAAGAGCCGATTTAAGCGCGCTCTTGGTCAGTTCAGCATTACGTTTACTACTAAAAGACCAACCAATCACCTTACGGGTAAACAAATCAAGAACAACAGCGTGATATAACCAACCATGAGCCGTTTTTATGTAAGTAAAATCACCACCCCAATGTGTTCCAGACTTACTCGCCGGCGCTTCTTTTTTCAATAGATTTCCTGCTGATGAATAAAACTCATGCTGCCCCGGACGCCAAGCATATAAACCAACAGTAGAGGGCTTAATGTTCATTTCTCGCATCAAACGATTAATACGTCGTTTACTACAGCTGTAGCCTCTTTGAATCAATTCTTGATGCATGCGTTCTGCGCCATAACAGCGCCTAAAACCTTGATGAAGCTCTTTGATTAATCCCTTAAGTTTCTCATCATAACGTTGGTGTAAGCTCATTGGACGGTTCTTCCACGCATAAAATCCGCTGGAGGAAACGCCATATAATTTACATGACGATCGAACATTGAGCGTGCCACGGTTCTTATCAATAAAATCAAAAATTATTTTTTTGTTTTTTGTGCTAAGAACCGCTCCGCCTTTTTTAGTAAATCAAGCTCCTCTGTTCGGTTTTCCAAAGCACGCTCAAGCTGCTTAATTTTCTTCTGAGCTTTTTTGAGTCCGTCTTCTTTCGCGGCCATAGGATCAGCCTGACTAGCCCGACGTTTAGATGATATTTTTTTGAGTTTCATATGCTTGTTGACCTTCAGCTCACCGTTTTTATGTTCCATCCGCCAACGGTAAAGCATGACGGGGTGAATGCCCAGGGATTCAGCTATATCTTTGGCCATAACGTTAGGGTTATTGGCTAACCTAACGGCCTGGAGTTTATATTCGAGGGTGTATCGATCGTAATAACGCTTCTTTGTTTGTCCCATGGGGAGCCTCTTTAATTAACAGAATGAACTGTCCATTAAAGTGGTGAGGGTTCAGCGCGCGTTAGCGCGTCCAGCCGAAGGCGAACTTTGATTGATTTGTTAGGTGATAGATTACTGGTATGTGCACAACAATTATAAGAATAGCCAAAACAACATCACCGTGGTTAATTGAGTTTAATATTGATACATCTAGGTTAACTAACCATAAAATAAAGTACAGCCATCCTAAATTTATAAAGTAAAACCATTTAGTTCCGGTTCTTCTTACTGAGTAAAATATTAAAGATAGCAAAAAAGAGCCAAAACCGAGCATTGTCAATATAGAGCTTTCGTCACTACCAGAGCTTACCAATTCATTGCTATACCAAACAGAGCCATCTTTGTGCAGTCCAATAATTAAACCACCAAGTGCAAAATGAGCGTAAGCAAACAGCAAAACTAATATAGAAACACCAATTGCTACGACTCGAAACATTAATTCACCTAACGCAGAGCACAGCGGCAGCCGTAAGGCTGTCGCGACTGGTGCGTTTTGTTATGCCTATACCTCACAGTCATCTAAGCCTCGCAGATATGAAGGGTATAGCTCAAGAAAGTTCTGTGATTTACGTGAGCTATCTGCTTGTATAAAGGCTACAAATCCCTTCGCTAGCTCTTCTTCTGAAAGATTACTACAAAGCGTGGGGGATTTATTAAATTCCAGTGCTTGAGTTAAGGCACCAACTTGATAACTTAGCATTGTGATATAGCATACCTCCTGCTCAGTGTTTCCTGGATAAGCCGTGCTCTTACCGGTGCACATTTCTATCCAGTGTTCGCCTGTCCCCATTGAAAAAGCAGTGGCGAAAGAGCCAGTGGAAAGGAACATTAGTGTCAAAGTTAAAGCTATATTTCTCATGTTTTCCTTTGGGGTATAACGCCTAGTGAATGGGCAGCATGTGGCGAAGCCACGCTTTATGCTGTCCAGCCGCAGGCGATCATTGCACGTTTTGTTAAGTGTTTTCTTGCGCATGACTACCTACTTGCTTCTGAATTATAACGAACAGTGCCACTGTTGCAGATAGCCTAAACATAAGCGAATAATAAAATTGTGAATTAATACTGGTGACGGATGAAATACCAAACTCAATGATGGGGTGATATAACCCAGCAACGAGATAAATTATGCAAGATAACGCAAGTGCGGGTATTGCGACAAATTTCCTTTGGATAGCTAGGATGCCGCCAGCGATAAACAGAAGAGCAAAGCTAAAACTCAGAATGACATCTAGTAGAAGTGCATTACCGTTGGGCATGATAACCATGAAATACCCGACGATAGTGATCGCCCCGTAAAGGATACATAGTGTAGCAATGAGATTTCTGATGATATCCATATACACTTAACGCCTTAAGAAAGGGCAGACAAACCGAAGGTTTGGCTGTCCAGCCGAAGGCGAACTTTGATTAATTTGTTATAAGTTTTCGCCACGTATCTTTGCTCGGAGTGCCCTTACCCCCACGGGCTTTAATGCACAGTACTTAGCAAACAAAATGTCGCCAGCAAATGGAGATATGACAAGTATTACTCCAAATACGATCCAGCTTTTAACATACAGGCCTAATATGACGGCTAATATGGGAATTAAAGCACCAGCAAACGTCACCAAATTTTTTGTCAGCGATGTATATTCATACTGATAAAAACATTTCTCACAATGCATTCTGTTACTAAAAGACAGCATCCTGACTTTTACAGAAACCTCATTACATTTTGGACACTTTCTCATCATGACTTATAACGCTTAGTGAATGGGCCGCGTTGCTGCGAAGCAGCGCTTTTAGCGGTCCAGCCAGCTTGCTGGCGTGCATTGCACGTATTGTTATGAGTCATGGACTATCCGTACACTCATAGGCTGGAACAACCGATTACTGTCTAATAGTTGCCATTTCTCTCCGATCTTTATCCAGTGACTCTGGATTCCCTTTTCAGTATATTTTCTACTTAGCTTATTTTTGAAAGCGGGGGCGTACACTGAGCTTTCATCTAAATCAGCCTGAATTGTGAAATCAGCAGTAATAAACGCCGAATTATCAGTTATTTTAGCATCTATTATTTCATAGCTTAGAAGACTAAAACCGCTCGAGTACTTCACCATCTCACGCTTAAAGGCTTCGAGAGGAACAGTATTTTTAAACTCCTTCCTTCTGTATTGATACAGTGCTGCCCAGTCTTCGTTTTTTTCACTATCGTAATACTGCTCTACGTCACGGCCAAGTTGATCTGGTAGCGAGATCTCATTGCTACACCCGAAAAGCAATACTGGGATTATTAATATAATTAGTCGATACATTACTTGCTTACTCGAAGACTCATAACGCTGAGATAACTGTCTTCGCCACACAAAAAAAATA
>CALBVI010000067.1 GCA_937969395.1 uncultured Spongiibacteraceae bacterium
CCGGTGTGTCGATGACAGCTTGCTGCATGGTTGGCGGCGGCGGCGGCGGAGGTGGTGGCGGCGGGGGTGGTGTCACTAGAGCGACTTCGCGTATTTCGATAGTGTCGGCGGGTTTGTTAGCCTGCCACCAATGTCCAAGCCATAGGGTCAGTAGTGCCAATGTTAGAATGGCAATGCTCAGCAACATCGCTTGTAGCTGATGCCGTGAAGGCCAATACCGTGGTGAAGTTATTAAGCTCATAGTGATTATGTTGGTAGTTATGGCTATGGATTTAGCGCGGCTAAGTTAACGGTAGCGGCGCCGGCTAGTTTAGCTTCGTCGATGACTTCCAGTAACAGTTGCGTGGGCACAGTTTTATCCGCTTGAATAACGACGGGTTGTGGTTTGCTGCGCTGTAGTTGTTCGATGATGCCGCGCACACCGGCCACGCCGATATGACTGCCGTCATAGAACACTTCGCCGTTGTCGGTGATCGCTAGCAGGATGACGTTTTGTTCTAGTTTTTGCGCAGAAATCGCTTGCGGTTTATCAACCTCAACCCCGGTCTCTTTGACAAAAACCGTGGTGACGATAAAGAAAATTAATAGGATGAATACCACATCTAATAGCGGTGACATATCAATAGACTGAGACTGTTGTTGCTCTAGGCGATTTTGTAATCGAGATGGCATAGTCGTTACCTCGCGGTATTAGCAATTAATGAAGATGCGGCTGAGGTGGCTGGTGACTTAGCTTTTGTACGTACCCAAGCTTGCAATAGCCAAGCGGGTATTGCGCAGACTAAACCCAGCTGTGTAGTGAGTAAGGCGTCGGCAATACCGCCGCTGATTAAGTCGCTATTCGCTCCTTCGCTGGCAATGCCAGCAAAGCATTCCAGTAGACCGATAATGGTACCGAGTAAACCGAGTAGCGGTAGTGCGCCGATCAGTACGCCTGAAAAAGCGTGCTGCACCACACTGTCAGCGGTTTGCGTTTCGGTGGCTGATTTACCGTTTTCAGTGTTGTGAGGCTTGTTGTGAATAATGCTGTGCGCAAAGTACTCCAGCCAAAGCTGTTGGTAGCAAATCAACGCTAGCACTACGATGGCCCAGCATATCCAGTTATTCGTTAGCTGCTCGATCATGCTGGAGCTCCCAGCTCGGCAGCATTGTCCGCTAAAGCGGAAGCAGGTGTTTGCGAAGAGGGTTTGGCTTTAGGTTTTTCCTGTACTGATACGGTAGGTGCAGTGGTATTTTGCTCATCGGATTTACTGATCAAAATGGCGAAGCTTTCCAGCTCGTTGTAGTAGCTTTTGGCGCGACGGGATAAGAGTGCATTTAAGATCAACGCAGGAATTGCCACGACTAATCCTAACTCCGTGGTAACCAATGCCTGCGCGATACCACCGGATACGACTTCAGGGTCACCAGAACCAAATAGCGTCATCATTTTAAAGGTCTCAATCATGCCGCTTACGGTGCCGAGTAAACCTAATAAAGGTGACACGGCGGCGGTAATGGCAATCGCGCCGATCCAGCGTTCTAGTTTATGTTTATCATCTTGCAGTTGCATAAATAACTGATCATCACGTTGGCGAGGGGTCGCCGAGTTAGCACCGATCGTTAATAGTGTTTTTTGCATGCCTTTTACTTGGGCAGCTAGCGGAGACTTTGTATTAGACAGAACTGACTCTATGGCTGTGGGGGTAAAACGGACTAGCTTAGGTAGGCGCCATAGCTGCGCGACTTTTACTAGCGCGATGCTTAAAGCGAATAGGGCGAATAAGAGAATAGGAATAACCCACAATCCGCCTTTGATGACATGTTCAAGTAAGCTCTCAGTTTGTTGCTGTCGGACTAGTGCGCGATGTAGCGTCGGGTCGAAGACAATCTGACCCGCTGGCTGTGTTCTTAGCTCAGAAATCAGATCGCTTTCACTACTACCTAAAACGGCATCGATATGTAGGGTGCTGTTTTGGCCATTACTTTGATTGCTGCTTTGAGAGCTGGCAAAACCGGCTTGGTTGCTTGCTTCATTCCAATACCAAGTGACTGGGCCGATGGCTAGCGTAGGGACAGACGCCATCTTACCGTTAGACATAACAAGAGTGTTGTTGCGCCAAGTGGGAGAAAATCGTTGCTCCAACTGTGCGCTGACGTTGCTGACGGCCGCTAGTTGCTCAGCTATCGTGGCTGTTGTTGGATTGATATCTGTTGACGGATTATGCTGTTGTAAGAATCGATGCAATAAGTTTTGCTGATACACCTGCTGCGATTGCCAACTGTCTAAGCGTGTTTCAAGTTGCGATAGGCTCAGGGTTTTCTCATCTTCTAGGCGACGGGCAACCGCTGTTTTTTCTCGCAGCGCTAATACTTCACGCTCCAGCGTATTGAGTTGCTGAGATAGGCGCTGACGTTGATTGGCAATGCTCTGTTCGGTGGCGACTAATGTTTTTTGTGCGTCCGCTAAGTGGCTTAGCAGCATAGTTTCAGCGGTGCCCGTTGCGGCCAGGGCTGACGTTGTAACGAGAGCCTGAGCGCCCGCCAATAACAAGGTTATTGCGGTGTGACGGGTGATAGTTTTCATGGCTTGCTCTCTGCTTGATTGGCATCATCTAGCTTCACTGGCAGATAGACAAAGTCAGCCTGCTGGCGTTTTTCAAAAATAGCGATCGCCTTGATGATTTCCTTGGCGTTAATGCTGTTGTCGGAATGCCATTGCCAGTCGGTACTG
>CALBVI010000068.1 GCA_937969395.1 uncultured Spongiibacteraceae bacterium
CCAAATCCAGCCCTTGATGCCCCCCCCTTTGACCGAACACCTGATAGAAACGCAAAGTTTTCATCTTGCAAGTTATAGGGAGATCATCGTCATCAATTGTAATCCTAAGTATTGAGTCGTTTTTGAAGCTAACATCTTTTATATCATCAAGAAAATCACAGCAATAGACGCTATTGCCTGACATGGCTAGTGTTGCTGTCTCGTTTAAAAAAAAGCCCATTTCAACGGTAGCATGCATGCGATCGAAGAGGGCTAATACTTGGGCTATACAATCAAATGGCTTATCGCCGCCACTCGGCTCATTTGGCTTTGATCTCAACTTAGCAAACTGACCATTCAAATCAAACGGTACATCTTCAAAGATAAATTTCTCGACATGCTCAATAGGCATACTAAATGGCAATGGCGGGGACATTAAATTGGTTATATCAATGCTTTTTGAAAGTTCGATTTCGGAAGAAAAAACAAGCCTATTTTCCCCACGCCCATTAGACTCATAATGCACGAGGGGATTGATACCAGCTTCAGCAACGTCGATGTGCACGTCCAAATATTTTTTAGTACTAAAACCTGGCCCAGGATCTCTAGATTCTGCCGCACCATAAAGTAGGTAGTGTTCCGCTGACCGACCTTTCTTCAGATTTAGCTCAGAATAAGTTCTTATATACCACCCAGCGTCAAAATATTCGCTACTATTTATTAGCTTAACGTATTTTCTCTTAACGTATTGTTTTGATAATCCGCCAACAATTTTGTCTAACATAAATGACATTTTTTTAAATCCAAAAACTACTAATTAAGTCGAAAAATTAGAAGTGAGCTTTAATAAAACTTTTAACGCCTACAAAAAAGCCTTAAATTTATCTCGCTTGATACTCACTAACTCTAGTTTACCTTTATGCATTTCTCTCTGTTTCTCTATCTAAGCCCAGCTATTCGCCAACCCTTTAACTCCGAAATTGAAAACACATCTTCCATGTCCATCCAGAGACAGATAAATTGGTCAGCAATTACATCTGAAGCCCGAAAATCATCCCAAACCTTACTCTCTAGAGACAATCGGAAAATATAATAAGCATCGTTCATCACCTAAGCATATAACCATAGAGCTCTTACTCGCTTTCCGTCACATTAAAGTGCCTTAGCTCTAGAGAAAAAATGAATCGACGCTCTGTTCTTTTTGCAGAGATGATGAAAACCCAGCAAACTAAGCCCTCTACTCAAGGCAGACATACTAGACACATATCCACAATTAGTAACTCCACTCTTTTTACTTTTAGGACTGTTATACTATTCATGGTAGGCAAGGCCACTAGAATTGGTAATTTTCAAGTACTGCATTACAAGCGCCATACTCCACAAGCTTACCACTCTCTATCCAGAGCAACTTATTACAATTTTTCTTTATATAGTTCGTCTCATGAGAAACCAAAACAACTGCTGAGTCACCATTAATCATCTCTTTAAGCGTGTCGTTAGATTTTTTACGAAACTCTTTATCGCCAACCCCCATAGCTTCATCAATTAATAGCAAATCTGGATCAGAGAAAACTGATACCGAGAAAGCTAGGCGCGCTTTCATCCCTGAAGAGTAAGTAAACACTGGCTGATTTATCACACGTTCCAATTCGGAGTACTCGACTATCTTAGACAGTTTTGCCTTAATTTCCTTACGTGTCATACCCAACAGCAAACCTGTCAATGTAATGTTTTGCAGGCCATTCAAGTAGGGAATAAAACCTGACTGCAAACCAATAAAGGTTGAACGAATGGGTTTGTGGGTAATGATTTTGCCCTTATCCGGATTGTAGATCCCTGCAATCATTTTTAATAACGAGCTTTTGCCGGCGCCATTGCCCCCTATAATTCCTAGGTTTTCTCCTTGCCTGATAGTCAGGTCTAAGCTTTCAATCGCTGTTTTAGATTTATCGCCAAACAGGCTGAACCCTGCCTTGTACTTGAGCGTAACGTTTTTTAATTCCAGTAAGTCCACGGGTTAACCTTATATAATTCGCTTGGGAAATTCGCCTTTGAGCGAGGTCAAGCGAATCACCCCGAGCACAAGCAGCAGCGCATGTACCAAAAACAGATAACCAAATACAGGGTAGTCCAACAGGTCATTGTGTAAAAATATCGCTCGCGCTCCCTCGATCAAATACACAAAAGGGTTCCAGTATAAAATACCCTGCACACTCTCCGGCATTTGCTCCACTGGAATAATCACGCCAGAGGTGAACATCAACAGCATCATCATATTGGTGACAATGACCCTCAAATCTGGCAGAAAAGGCATCATGGTCGACAGTAGTATCTGATAAGAGAAGATTACAGTCGATGTCACCACAAACCATAACAGCAACTGTTCAGCCCCCGAGAACGCCAATGCGCCTTTGACAGCCAGCAACACCAACAGAGCCGCTAGTACTGCAAAAAACTTGAAAGTGTTCACCATTAAACTAACTGTAGGAAATACAAGAGGGTGGACATTAAAGTTCGTTACAAGCCCTTTGGCCCTTACCAGAGAACTCGCACCCTGATTAATGATAGAGCTTATCCATTTCCAAGTCACCAAACCACACATCAAATTATACAAAAACTCTCCATCCCCACCCCGGAAGTTGGCGAACACGATGTAGAAAACGGCAACGTATAGGCATGGCTCTAAAAACCACCAGATGGTACCTAGGTAATAACGGTTCAGATCCGAGCGTAACTCTGAGCTAAACATATAGGTAACAAGGCTAAAGTAATTAGTTCTTTTCACTATAAACCTGCTCCATACAACGAGCAGCATACGTCTGCCAATCACCCAACGCCAAACCGAATTCTTTTTTTAGCTTTGAATTATCTAGTACCGACCAGCAAGGCCTTTTCGCTTTGGAGGGAAATTCACTGGATGCTACCGCTGCAATTGTTTTAACTGTTAAGGACTCTTTTTCTTTGGCTATATCTATAAAGTAACTAGCGAAATCATGCCAACTACAGTGGCCGTCAGGGCGTAAATTATATAATCGATTACCACTATCATGAGCCTTATGATTAACAACATTCTGCTCCAGCACCCCTCTTGTCACCCCAGCAATAAAGCCCGCCCATGTAGGCGTACCAATTTGATCATCAACAACTTTTAATGCATCCATTTTTCGCGCTCTATCTAAAATCGCATTGAGAAAATTTCTACCATAAGCATCATAAACCCAACAGGTTCTAAAGATCAGGTGGTCACAATCAACAGCCTGTATTGCTAATTCTCCCTCTAATTTAGTTTTTCCATAAACATTAATTGGGTTTACTGGATCATTTTCATTAAAAGGAATCGAACCCTTACCATTGAAAACATAATCCGTTGAGTAATGAATCAGTAAAGAGTTATTTTTTTTACAAAGCTCAGCGAAGACGCCCGGGGCCTCACTATTAATTGCTGCCGCAAGCTCATGCTCATCTTCTGCCTTGTCGACTTGTGTATAAGCTGCTGGATTAATAACAATATCTGGTTTAATTTGATCCATAACCGAACAAATTTGATCTTTGTCGGCTAGATCAAGCACTACATCAGCATCAGCGGCCATTCGCG
>CALBVI010000069.1 GCA_937969395.1 uncultured Spongiibacteraceae bacterium
GATAAATTAATCTTTTTTGACGCTTTATTTGAAGACTTTGGTGTTGATATTGCCGCTTTAGAAACCGCCATTAGCCATTGGAAAGACTCCTCTGGAAATAAAGAAGCAAGGCTAATTCATTTTGCTTCTGAACCTACTTCACAACAACTGATTAGGCAACTTAATCGAGCCCCTGGTGGAACGGCTGCACTAGTCAATATGCGCGAAGATTTAATCAAATTAAGTATTAAAAATCCAAACTTAAAAAGTTTAGATAATGATTTGTGCCATCTCTTTAGCTCATGGTTTAATCGTGGATTTTTAACCTTGCAAGCTATTAATTGGTCGACTCCTGCCGTTGTACTAGAAAAGATTATCGCTTATGAAGCCGTCCATGAGATAAAAGGGTGGGATGATTTACGTTTACGTGTCGCTGAAAAAGACAGACGACTTTATGGTTTTTTTCATGCTTCGATGGGCGCTGAACCACTTATCTTTGTTGAAGTCGCTTTGACGGATCATACCCCTACTAATATTGAGTCGATACTGTCGGGCAACAGAGAAACTCTTGACCCTAATAAAGCAACAACGGCTGTCTTTTATTCTATTTCTAATTGTCAGATTGGGTTAAGAGGTATTTCATTTGGTAACTTTTTAATTAAACAGGTGGTTGAAGAGTTAAAGCGTGAGCTGCCTAACTTGAAAAGATTTATTACCATGTCACCAGTACCTGGATTAAGGAAGTGGGTTGATACACATCCTGAATTAGATGAAAAAACGACTCAATTAATTGACTCTTTATCTGCGCAGAATAATGAGTTCTCTGAACAATATAAAACCCAAAATAATGCCCTTATAAACAGACTTGCTTGCCAGTACTTGCTTGAAGCTAAGCATAAAAAAGGTGGGCCTTTTGATCCCGTTTCCCGTTTTCATTTAGGGAATGGGGCACATCTTGAACAAATTAATTTATGGGCAAATAGCTCAGACAGAGGCGTTGCAGATTCGTGGGGAATCATGGTTAATTATGAATATGACTTGAAATCGATAGAGAGGAACCATGAAGCCTTCCTATCCGAAGGGAAAATAAAGACGTCGGCAGCAATAAAAAAACTTCACAAAAAAAACTAATAGGATGATGAATATGTACAAAACTAATTACCTAGCCAATACATTAAGAAAATCAAGCTTAGGTTATGAGCAAAACGTCTTTGCAACATTACTTAATGACACTCAAGTCACCTATGAATTATTATTTTCTAATGCAGAAAAAATAGCTGCTGTACTTCAAATTAATGGTGTTAAAGCGGGTGACCGAGTTGCTGTTCAAGTTGGGAAGTCGATTACCGCTGTCGAGTTGTATCTCGGTACTATTTTAGCTGGTGGTATTTTTCTTCCTCTTAATACTGATTATATGGAAAGTGAAATTGAATACTTTTTAAGTGATGCTCAACCGACGGTATTTGTTTGTGACCCTGGTTCGGTGGATACACTTAAAAATGTGGCTGAAAAATCTAACGTATCAGCATTATTTACACTGTCTAAAGATGGCTTAGAAGGGTCTTTATTTGATGAATTAAGTAAAACAGAGATGGCTTACGTTGAGGTGGCGAGATCATCTGAAGATTTGGCTGCCATTCTTTACACTTCTGGTACGACCGGGCGATCCAAAGGGGCAATGCTATCCCATGGTGCATTGGCTTCTAATGCGCTTACTCTTGTCGATTATTGGCAATTTACTCGTAAAGATAGTCTTATTCATGCTTTACCTATCTTTCATATACATGGGTTATTTGTAGCCATTAATATCACCTTATGTGCAGGATCTCACCTTCAATTTTTACCTAGCTTTAACGCGGATAAAATAATGGAGAAAATGTCGTCATCAACCGTATTAATGGGGGTACCTACTTTTTATGTTCGCCTGTTACAACATGAAGATTTAAATAAACAGTCAGTATCCTCAATGCGTTTATTTATTTCAGGATCTGCGCCTTTATTAAGTGAAACCCATCAGCTTTGGCAAGAAAAAACCGGATTAGCGATTCTTGAACGTTACGGAATGACAGAAACCAATATGAACACTTCAAACCCCTATCATGGAGAGAGAAGGCCTGGCACTGTTGGTTTTCCTTTACCGGGTGTTGAAATTAAAATATGTGATGCAACGACGGGCAATACACTACCTAATGGTGAGATAGGCTTAATTGAAATAAAAGGACCTAATTTATTTTCTGGTTATTGGAAAATGCCTGAAAAAACAGCTGAAGAACTTCGCCCTTCAGGTTGGTTTATAACTGGTGACCTAGGTGTCTGTGATGAAGATGGTTATATTTCTATTGTTGGACGATCAAAAGATCTCATTATTTCTGGTGGTTATAATGTCTATCCTAAAGAAATAGAGATGGTCATTGATGATATTGCTGGTGTCAAAGAGTCTGCTGTCATCGGATTACCACACCCTGACTTCGGAGAAGCTGTGGTTGCGGTGATTGTGGGAGAATTAGAAGAAAGTGTGTTAGTTGATAATATTATAAAGCAAACACAAGAGGTGCTTGCTAAATTCAAACGGCCTAAAAAACTCTATTTTGTGAAAGAATTACCTAGAAATACAATGGGGAAAGTTCAAAAAGCGCAACTTAGAAATGATTATAATGATACTTTTTTATCTAGATAAGATAATAATAAGTAAAACAAATCAAAGTGGCTATAATATAATGTTTTTTATCAAATAACGTTAAATTTAAAGTTTGC
>CALBVI010000070.1 GCA_937969395.1 uncultured Spongiibacteraceae bacterium
GGCACTAGTGAAAACACCTAACGATAAAACGTAGGTGATAGGGTGGTTGATGATCCTCTCGGGAATCCAGCCTTTTTCGGTGCTGTGGGCTATGCCAAATAAAAATAAAAGATAGCAAAAGCTAATAAAAAATAACTGCGGTAATTCAAAGCTCATTCGAGTGACTATTCCTTCGGCTCTGATTTCTTTTGGGTTCGACGTTGAGTCCAAAAAACAAAAATAATCACGGCCAACCACGCTTGATAAGGTCGATACCAAGCGGTATCCGCGTGAGTGATCCACTCTTCTATAGCCGGTGTGAAAATGAAAATTACCAGCATTAGCAGGAGTAGTGGTGGGCTGATGCGCATAAGAAGCCGTTTGTGATGAAAAGATGAAAGGATAGTACGCAAGCTATTATTAACTTGCAAAGATCCTGACGAATTAGCGAGCAAGTCCGTCGGGTTAAGTCTACAGGGCAATAGTGGGGGCGGCAGTGATGGCGAGTTGTTTGGGGATGTTAGCAATTGACCAGTGCTCGATGGCCCAGTCTAATAAGCTGTTAATGCTTTTAGCGGCGGCTGTACTGGCCGCTGGTTGTTGCAAGAAACTTAATGCTTGTTGCAAATTTGTTAACGCTTGTTGATTTGAGAGTGCTGGTGCAAATGTTTGTTTACTTAGCTTTTGATGTTGAAGGTTAGTGATAACAGGGAAGTGGCAGTAGTGTGGTGTTGTCAGGCCAAGTTGTTGTTGCAGGTAAATTTGCCGCGGTGTGGAATCTAATAAGTCTGATCCTCTGACAACATGCGTTATATGTTGAAAGGCATCATCGATAACGACAGCTAGCTGATAAGCAAAAAATTGGTCTTTGCGGCGCAACACAAAATCACCGACCTGTTGTTGAAGGTTTTGTTGATATTGTCCCTGAATGGCATCGGTAAAGGCTAAGGGCTGTTTATCAACTTGCAGGCGGATAGCAAAATCCACCTCGGGTTCTGAGGCTATATACTGACAGCGGCCAAGGTGAATGTTCTGGCTGCTTTGTAATTGTGTGCGTGAGCAGCTACATAAAAAAGCTTTATCTTCGGTGATCAGTTGGTCGATAGCGCGTTGATAAGCCTTATGTCTCTGGCTTTGATATAGCACCTCTTCATCCCACTGCAGTCCGTGTGCAGCTAAATCCTTAAGAATTTGCTCGGCAGCGCCAACTGTTTCTCTGGGTGGGTCGAGATCTTCCATGCGGACCAGCCACTGGCCATTATTGGCTTTTGCATCTAGGTAGCTAGCTAGCGCTCCAATGAGCGAGCCGATGTGTAAGAGGCCTGTTGGCGATGGTGCAAAGCGCCCACGATAGCTTTTTGGACTGCTGTTGAGGTTGCGGTCAATGGGGTGAGAATTGGCGGTAAGAGGTTTCAGCATTGGTTATTGATAGCTGCTGATTGGGGGTGTTTGAGTGGCAAGGTGATTATGCAGGAGTCTCTGCTTGAGGGCTTGGGACTCCTGCGCTGGATAAAAAAGTTTAGCCCATTTGCTGCTTTTCTTTGATTTCATCCAGTGTTTTACAATCGATACACTGTGTTGCTGTAGGGCGTGCTTCTAGGCGCTGAATGCCTATTTCAATACCACAAGCCTCGCAGTAGCCGTAATCATCGGCATCGATAAGGTTCATGGTAGAGTCAATTTTTTTAATCAGCTTGCGCTCGCGATCACGGGTACGAAGTTCAAGGCTGAACTCCTCTTCTTGTGTGGCGCGATCAGCTGGATCGGGAAAATTAGCCGCATCATCTTTCATATGGCTAACGGTGCGATCAACTTCTTCCATTAACTCCGCTTTCCAAGCAAGGAGAATTTGCCGAAAGTGCTCTTTTTGTTGATCGTTCATATATTCTTCACCCTTTTTAGCTTTATAAGGGGTGAAGCCTTTGACATTGCTTGCCGCTTCTTTTTTCTTTGGCATTATAAAATCTCACTGGTTACGCACGGGTACCGCTTTTTATAGTGGGTACCATTGTCGGTATTATCTTCCTATTCTTGTCTTAATGCTGTTGATTTACAGAAAGAAAAGAATCCTTGAAAGAAGTCTGCTTGATAAGAAAAAGCAGGCGGACAAAGCTATCAGATCTTTCGGGTTTTCGCTAGAGGCAAAGGCCCATTTAGCTTCCTGTATTTGAGTGTTTGTAGCTACTTTAGGCTATTGGCTCTTTCTATAAGTTAAAATTTAGCCAGTGTCAGCGAATTCTGTCGTTATCAGTCTTTAGGTTCTATCGAGCTGGGCTGGTAGAATGCGGGTCAATTAATAGGATGAACAATGCGGGTTAGTGATGTGGCAAAGCCTTTTGCGGCGAGGTTAAATGATATTGAGCCCTTCCGGGTAGTTGAGGTTTTAGAGCGGGCTAAGCAGCTCGAATCTCAGGGGCGGGATATTATTCACATGGAGATTGGAGAGCCCGATTTCCCAACAGTTGAGGCCATTGTGAAGGCCGGGCAGGCGTCGTTATCACGAGGTGATACTCGTTATTGTCCGGCGGCTGGGATTATGCCGCTGAGGAAGGCGATTGCTCGTTTTTATCAAACGGATTACGGTCTTGAGATTGATCCTGAGCGGATCATCGTCACACCTGGGGCTTCCGGGGCGTTGCTCTTGATTGCGGCATTATTGGTTAATCCCGGCGATGGCATGTTAATGACCGATCCCGGTTATCCCTGTAATCGTCATTTTTTGCGATTAGTTGAGGGGGAGGGGCAGTTAGTACCCGTTGGTCCTGAAGATTGTTTTCAATTACATGCGGCGAAGGCTGAGGAGTATTGGCGAGACAATACTGTTGGCGCAATGGTCGCTTCGCCGGCAAATCCTACTGGTGAGGTATTAACCGCGCAGCAGTTGTTAGATTTGTTTGAGCTGTGTGAGCAAAAAAATGGCCATTTGGTTGTCGATGAAATTTATCACGGTTTGCGTTACGACGAGCAGGCAAGCTCTATTTTATCGATTACAGATCAAGCTTTTGTTATTAATAGTTTTTCAAAATATTTTGGTATGACAGGATGGCGCTTGGGATGGATTGTGGCGCCGAAAGAGGCTGTTCCCGAGTTGGAAAAATTAGCACAAAATCTATTTATTTCTGTATCAACCTTTAGCCAATATGCCGCATTAGCCGCTTTTGAACCGGAGGTGAGGGCGGTATTAAATTTGCGCAGAGACGAGTTTGCCCGCCGCAGGGATTATTTATTATCTGAGTTGAAACGATTGGGTTTTGATATTCCCCATCAGCCTGCCGGTGCGTTTTATATTTATGCTGGGATTACAAAATTCTCTAATGATAGCCAGGCTTTTTGTCTGCAGCTGTTAGAAGAACACGGTATTGCCATTACGCCGGGTTTGGATTTTGGTTCACACTTGTCGCATCAGCATGTACGTTTTGCTTACACTACAAGTATGGAACGTTTACAGCAGGCAGTTGCTCGCTTAGAAAACGTATTGGTTTAAGTCTGTATTTAAAGCGTGTCCAATAAAATATTTAGCTAAAAGATTTAAAATAATGAAGCTCCCACCACTCATAAAAGCCACATTAATTAAGCGCTATAAACGGTTTTTAGCCGATGTGTGCTTGCCTTCGGGTGAGGTGCTGACGGTGCACTGCCCTAATACCGGCGCGATGACCGGGTGCGCGCCAGCCGGTGCGAATGTTTGGCTTTCGACGTCTGATAATCCTAAAAGAAAATATCAGCACACTTGGGAAATGTTAGAAACCTTGGTGGGGGATTGGATTTGTATTCATTCAGCGAAAGCTAATGCCGTAGTAAAAGAAGCGGTTGAGCGCACTTTAAGTGGCGATGTAGTGATCAAAGAATTGTCGGGCTATGACAGTTTTCGCTCAGAGGTAAAATACGGTGCTGAAAAAAGTCGCATTGATTTTTTATTGGAAAAATCGAATGAGCCTAATCTGGGTGAGAAATGTTTTGTAGAGGTAAAAAGTGTCACTTTACGTTTGAGTGAACTTGCTGGAAATGATCTTGGCGCTGATAACAATAAAGGCATTTTCCCTGATGCTGTCAGTGAACGAGGTAGAAAGCATTTGCGTGAATTGATTGAAATGAAAAAGCAGGGTCATCGTGCGGTATTGTTTTTTTGTGTTTTTCATTCGGGTATTGATTCGGTCTCGCCGGCAGATGCCATTGACTCAAAATATGGCGACGTATTTCGTGAGGCTTTGGCTTGCGGCGTTGAGGTGATAGCTTATCGGGCGGTGATGTCAGAACAGAGCATTGTTCTGAAAGACTCGCTGCCGGTATTTGACCGGCAGTAATCTGTGTCGGCAGCGCTTTGCCTTTGATGGGATTTAAGCGGTTTTAGTTAACTTATAAATCTCTTCGATATAGCATCTAACTTCAAAATTTCCGAGATCTCTAACGATTACGGCATCTAAATTTGCAACGAGCTCGCTAACCGTTGCAGTGGTGCCAATAGAGTTTTGGTGTCTTAGGTCATAACAGGTGTTTTTGAATGTGAGTAAGTACCGTTCAGAACCACGGGTATTAATAATAACGGCCTTGCTATTAACGTAATTCCAGCCGCTAAGGCGATAGTTTTTAATGCGCTTAATCGGTTGATCGACGGTGTAGCCTTTACTGATGGCAAGTTCAGTGGGGGTGCTGTTGGCGGGTGGGATATTGGTTGAGTTACAGGCAGTGATAACCATTGTTGTTAGTAAGGCTGTAAAATATCGAATTTTCATAATCTTCCTCTTTAATCTTTTGCTTTTTTGTTTAATGCATTGAGCATACAGTAAAATTCAAGCAAGCTTTTGTCCACACTTGTATTAAATAGAGTCTATTTGTCACTTATTGTTTCATCTTGTTGAGATCAAATTGTTACATGCTTATAAGCTTTAATAACTGAATAGCGGCCTAAAATAGGGCGTCTGGAAATTAATGGCAAAGCTGTTTTGTGATAATTACCTGTATTCGTTAGCGCGCTATTTATAGATCACTTGTAGAATATGTATCGAGTGGCAAGTGATTTTAATAGACCGTGGAATTAAACAGTTTTGAACGAATGTAGTAGAACGTTAACAGTTTATGATGTGAGTGCGGAGCTGGCTTCTTTGCCTGCGGCAATTATTCAGCGGTTCAACTTTACGGAAGATGAATCGTCGCTGTGTTTAGGCTTGGTTCAAGGTAGGTCTTTTCATGATCTGGCGGATGATTCATGTCAGCCTAGAGAACAGCTGCGCCACGATTATAAAAACGTCTTAAAGAAGGCGGGTGTTGATACTGAGGCTAAATTAGTCACTGTTATTTTGGCGCGGGCTTAAATCTAATTCGAATCCATGGTTAATTCGATCCTGCGTATAGTTTGGCTTTGGGTCTAGACCTAGACTATTGGTTCAGTCTATTAATTGTGTTTCTGTAATGATGTTTAGATAGAGTGGCTAGAGCCGCTATTAACTTGTAGTTGAAACCACCTTTCATCCGATGTCCTCAGTCTACGGCTAACCTCTCTACTCATATTCATTTGAATAAGAATAAACTGTTCAGGGTCCTGTTTGTAAAGGCTGTGTAGTGTTGATGATGGTATTTTGATAGCGGTAGAGTCCTCTTCCGCTCTGACAGATGCACTGCGAGGGCTAAAGTCAATGAGCGCTAAATCGCCAAAGCAATCACCTTTTTTGGCGTCGCGCAAAACATACTCTTTACCATCCATTTCTTTAAAAACAATCGCCTTACCCTGTTCGAGAATAAACAGTGAATCACCGCTTTCGCCTTGACGAAAAAAGTACTCACCGGCTTTAACATTCAATGTTTCTGAGTGTTCAAGGATGAGTGAAACGCTGCTGTCACTAATAGCGCCAAAAAATGGCATTCCTTGCAGTAGGTGAATACGTTCTGTTAATGGCATGATAAATAAACCCTGAGTAATATAGGTCCTAAACTATTGTGTAGACCTAAGCTATTGGGATCTGAATATAGTGTAGATCTAAATAGCAGTATTTGAATTCAAGTTAATGGTTTAATGCTGTTTTGAGCAGTTGTTCATGTTGCTCTGCGGCTAGTCTTGGCCCGTATTGGGTGACGACTGTTGCAGAGGCCAGACTTGCCAATTTGCCTGCTTCGGCATAGCTGTGGCCATGCGTAATTGCGTATAAAAACGCACCGGCGAACATATCGCCAGCACCGTTGGTATCAATGGCTTGTACGGTGTTGGGCTCGATATTAGTCAGCAATGTGCCATCAAATACTATTGCGCCTTTGGCACCTAAAGTGATGGCAAAGGTTTTGGCTGTTTGCTTCAGTGCTTCTATAGTGTCGTCGAGACTGTCGCTATTAGCCCAGCCTTTGGCTTCGTCTTCATTGCAAAAAAGCAGGTCAACTTTGTCGCCAATCATTTCGTTCAAGCCGTCTTTAAAGAATTCAACCATACCTGGGTCAGAGAGGCTGAGTGCGGTTTTAACACCATTTTGCTCGGCAATCTGTTTTGCTTGGATAGCAGCTTCTTTCCCCGTGGGGGATGTGACCAGATAGCCTTCAATGTATACAAATTGAGAATCGCAAATTGCCTGCTCATCGATTTGTGCGCTAGAGAGGCTTTCGCTAATGCCTAGGTGTGTATTCATACTCCGCTCAGCGTCAGGGCTGATGAGTACTAAGCATTTGCCGGTAATACCTGTATCGCTATGATCTTGTTGATTGCAATCAACGCCAGCAGTTTTTAAATCATTCAAAAAGAAGCGTCCATTATCATCGTCAGCAACTTTACAGGAATAGAAATTGTTGGCACCGAAACAGCTGGCGGCAAAAATGCTATTACAGGCCGAGCCACCACTGGCAAGCTTTGCATAGACTGAGTGGCCTTGTAGGTGCGTATTCAGTTCATCTTGGCGTTGTTGATCAACTAATGTCATGACGCCTTTTTCGACAGACATGGCTTTAAGGTCTTCGTCATTAACTTCAATTTCAGTATCGACTAATGCGGCGCCAATGCCATAAATGTGATATTTCATCGCTGGATTTCTTTATGAGTTTTAGGGAGGTGAAAAATTGAGCGTATTATCCTTGTTGTGAAGAACAATGCAATGCAACTTTGCACATATGCTAGACTCGCGCGCGATGAAAAACCGAAAAAGTAAAAAAACAAAAAGCACTTTCCCCTCGACCG
>CALBVI010000071.1 GCA_937969395.1 uncultured Spongiibacteraceae bacterium
TTGTTGATAGAGCTTTATAAAATCGGCGTATTGTTTTTCACTTTCATGTGCAGAATTATAAATAGCATTAAACCGAGTATTGAGCCTTAACAACTCTTCATCTTTCATTTTATCAAGGTGGACTGCGTATTGCTCCTCAATAATCTGGTGGGTTTCATCAAGGTTTTTTTCCATTACCTCAGAGCGACTTACCGGCTGATTAGCATCAAGCTCTGCGGTCTTATCAGAAATAATCTTAAGTGCCTTAACACTAAAAAAGAGTATTGCGATTGATACCGGCAACAGCAACACAACCACTAACAGCTGCCGAAAAACAAGCTTAGATACCGCAACGCTGCGTCCCTCAAGACTATCATCATCAGAGACTTCGCCCTCATCTACTGCCATAACTTTATCTACACCCCGTTATTTGCCTTAAGGCCTTGCGATCATTTACAGTAAATTATCTAGCTTAGCTTGACGTTCAACACCGAGCTTTTTCAACTCAGTAAGTGCGCTATTATGCTCTTCTAACCACTTTCTCGAACCTTGATTCATACCAGCCAAACTGCTGGTTCCAGATTGAATAGTATCAATTAATGTTTGAAAGCCTTGCTCACGCTGAGATAAAAAAGCCAAAAAGGGCTCGGCCTTCTCCAAACTACAATCAGTACTTAATTTTTCTAATTCATCAGTAAACAATTGTATTTTCTTTAGCTCACTCTTGCGAAACTCAGCTAACGATACCAATCGATCTTCCAATAGATCAAACTGCTCATCAGCAGCGTCCTCGTCTCTATCAGCATTAACTAACTGCTCTAGCTCAGCAATCCGAGCAGACATTACATACATCCCCGCTCCCATAGAAATCATGGTCAACAGGGATACAAAGATAACGGCTATGGTCAACAACTTACCAACTTTAGCCTGACGCTCAACTTTAGGTAATAATACTTCCGGCTGAATCGGTGGAACACTCTCTTCACCGCCTTCGTCTTCTCTCTCTTCATCAGCCATTGCATATTCCTCAATATTTAATCATTTAGTAAAATAGCTTGCTTCTAGACCAACCCAAACAGCTTAAATCATCTTATTTTAGAAAAAGATGCGATTAATTCAACATGAGCCGTCTGAGGGAACATATCAATCATGCTCATTTTATCTATCGTATAACCACCTTCAAGCAGAATCTTCGCATCACGAAAGAAGCTTATCGGGTTGCATGAAACATATATCAAACAATCTAGGTTTAACTGACTTAACTCTCGACACAGAAACTCAGCCCCTGCTCTAGGTGGATCTAATAAAGCCTTATTAAATAATAGTTGATTTGGCAATGACTGCTTAAATAAATCTACAGCTGAAAATTCAATATTATCTAATTTGTTGAGCACTGCATTCGATGTCGCCTTATCAACCATTTGATCAACCACTTCGTAGCCAAAGACTTGTTTTGCATAGCGTGCAATAGGCAAACTAAAATTACCAACCCCACAGAAAAAGTCAGCAACAACATCACTATCGGACAACGATAGCCAATCACAAGCACGATCTATCATCTGTTGATTAATAACAGGGTTGATTTGAGTAAAGTCATTAATAGTAAAAGGAATCGTTATATTGTATTTTTCTAACTTATAGAAAGGCTGTTTAATTTGTGACTGCCAATAGGGCTTGCCACTTTCTTGTAGAGCACACTCTATCGTCAACTGGCTCTTTGCTAAATCCTGCAATACATCGAGATCATTCTGAGGTAACATTTTTTTGGAAATCAGCTGTGCATAGATATGAGAATCGCCATCTTCAACTAGCAATAACTGCTCAATACTAGACCGACCTTTTAAACGGCTAATGCAGTGCTTTATTGCTGCTATCAACTGGCTCAGCTCTGGGTATAGCACCTCACAGCGCTCAATATCGACAGTTTGATGACTGGCAGATTGTTTGAAACCTATTTTGAAATTCTTCTTGTTAGCCGTAACCGTTAAACGCGCGCGGTGTCGATATTGGTAAGCCTGACCAACAACTGCTTCGCTTAATATCAAAGGGCCATGCTTATCATCTATCAATAAATGATTTAACTGCTGCTGCAGACCATCCTGTTTTACCAACAACTGCTCATCATAGCTTAGGTGCTGTAAATTACAGCCACCGCAATTTTGGTAATGAGCACACTGCGCTGTTACGCGATTAGCCGAAGCGTCTTTAACCATCACACAAACAGCTTCATCATAATTTTTATGGACGGCGCTATAACGCACATCGACAACTTCTCCAGGCAGAGCACCAACGACAAATACGGTCTTACCCGCAGGACGCGCAACACCTCGACCATCAGTCGCTAAACGGTCAATTGTCACCCTATGATTGCCTGTAGGGACAGTACGCTTAGCTGCCTTAAAGGTGCGTAGAGGCTTATTTTTACTGCGAAAAGTTGCCACTAATTCTCAAGTCCTTATTTCCAATGCTTAATAAAACAATAATACTCATGATTACTTAAACTCAAACTTCATAAATTTAAAGCATAATCAGACTGCAACCACCTCATGAAAAAGAGGGTAATGGGTAAAATATAATGCTAGGCGAATATTTTTAGCTGTAGAAAACTTTTCATGATTCATTAATATTTTTCGATAAACTTCTAATTGCGAACGATATTGCTCTACTTCCCTATTAATGAAATCTTGCTGTGATTCGTCAGCTAATGGCGTT
Organism: uncultured Spongiibacteraceae bacterium; assembly: GCA_937969395.1. Classification (GTDB taxonomy): domain Bacteria; phylum Pseudomonadota; class Gammaproteobacteria; order Pseudomonadales; family Dasaniaceae; genus Oceanicoccus. Next base: position 2,692 of record CALBVI010000071.1, read on the forward strand.
GCTGTTTTGTAATCAATTATCCAGACATCATTATCCGAATCAATAAAACAGCGATCAATAATGCGTCGCTGTATACCTGACTGAGCGCGCACCAGCAATTCATACTCTACTGATGATTCGCTATGCTCACCAGATAACACCCAGCGTCCTTTATCGTCATTTAAAACACGTTCAACTGCCGAATTAATATCGACAACGGCATCAGCCCAACGAGACCTAATTAAGCCGTGATAGTGCAACAGAGCTTGCAACCATTGTTGTTTTAATACCGGAAGCATTTGCTGCCAAAAACTATTTTCAGAATGACTATTGAGATTTTTTTCGGCTAATAACTGCAATAGGCTATGCACGACTTTACCAACATCTTGGGCGTAGGTATCAACAATAATCTCAGGTCTATTATCAGCACCATTAAGATAGTCAGTGTCGAGATAAAAACCACTCAGCGGATTAACTAAACTAATCGCAGGGGCTGTCCACTCCGGATCAATTCTAGATAGTTGCTCCTGTTTATTAAGCGCATCAAAATCGAGCCCAATTTGCTCATTGGTTTCCACTACTTGGCTTTCATGCCAGATCACTTGCTCCGTAACCGTAGACCAAGCGCTGGTGATTAAACTGCTTTTGCCAGGTTTTTTAGCTTCATTCGTTTTACTATCAAGCTCAGTCGTAAAACTTAAATACAGCTCCTTAACTGCACGCGTTGCTGCCACATAGAGCAAGCGCGTATTTTCTAAAACAACAGATTGTGCTTGCTCATAACGTAAGTATTGGTAGATCGCATCTTCCTTTTCTCCCGTTGCCGGTAAAGGGCTAATGACTAAACCAACCTGCTGCTTTTCGTCTGCACCCGCTGAGGATATATACTCTCGCCACATCAATAATGATTTATCATCACTTCTAGGCTGCCTAGCCAAGCCGGGTAAGATCACCGTATCAAACTCTAGACCTTTCGCTTTATGCACAGTCATAATATGCAAATTTGATTCTTCACCATTAGGTGCTGCATACAGCCGAAGCAGCGCCTGTTCAAATTCTTCTAACAGTAAATAACCTTCACCCTGCTGATAGCGCTCAAGCAAATTAAAAAAGTCATCGACTAAAGCATGCTCAGTTAAATTGCTGATAGTACTAGCGCCACCTAAAGCCAACCACACACCTTCAATCCAACTACGTATATTAAGTCGTTGCCGCTGATTAAATGCTTTAGAGAAAATCAAGCCTATCTGTACAATACGTTGTCGACCAATAGCTGATAACTGAGCAAAATCATCGCTTGATGTTAACAGTGAGAAAACAGATCGTTTTTTGTTTTTGCCGCCTAGCAATTGATAAAGATCGCGATTATCTAAGCCAACCCAAGGACTGCGAAGCAATGCTACCCAACTAATTCGGTCCCCCAGATTCAGTAACGCTCGCGTCAAACTCATTAAATCAGCTACCACAGAATAATTAGCCAAGGGATCAACATCTCTAGCATTCCACTGCAGATTCTCGCGCAATAGAGCTGGAATAATGTCACGTAAATGGCCACGACTGCGAACAAGTATCGCAATACTTTCTTGCGGGTTTTCCTTAGTTTTTTTGGCTATCAAGGCGGCTATCTTTTCAGCTTCTTGCTGTCTTGCCATATCGCCGGTAAAGCCTAACACCTCGACACAACTTAATGGGTCCGGCGCGTTAAATGCCTCTGCGGATTCAAACGGCACAGCACCGCGACTAATATTTTCAACACGAGGGAAAGCCTGTTTAAACGTATTATTAATCCAATCAACAACCACAGGATCAGAGCGAAAATTTACAGTCAATCGTAAATCGTCTAATTTAACACCATTAATACCGTATTTTTTTGCCTCAAGAAACAAGCCGACATTAGCCTCACGAAAACCGTAAATAGACTGCATGCCATCACCAACAATAAATAACGTATTAGGAGATGCTGGGTTTTCAACATTATATTCAGACCACCCCTCAACTAAACGCTGCAGTAATCGATACTGCGTACTTGCGGTATCCTGAAATTCATCAACAAGAATATGCCGTACTTGATGATCAAGTTTCATTGCTAACTCGGTAGGGCTTAGCACATCACCTAGAGCTTGAGAGGCCGCCATACTGACTTCAACATAATCAACTTTACCTTGCTGCTGAAAGACAAAGCGCAACTGCGCGACTAGCACCGGCAGCAAGCGTGTCATTGACTGTAATAACTGCCATTGCGTTGATGGGTAGTCTGCATCAGGTAAATGCCTAACTTCCTGCAGTTTTTCTAATAGCTGTTCATCATCACTTAATACTTTTAATAATTCTGAAAACTTATCCTTTAATGATTTAGCAAGCTTCTTATCACCCTCCTGCGTTTCAGTAGGAAAGCCTGCGTTTTTATCTAGTCGCTTTCGCCACGTTCCCGTTTGAGTTAAGAACAAATCACTAATAGCACGCCACTGCCCTATCGCTCCGGCATCAGCTGCCGGCAATTCTATGATTCCCGCCAACTCAGTGATCACTGATTTACTATGCGCCCAAGACAAATTACAACCGGCATAATCAAACAACGGTAAGAGTTCTGGCGCTAACGGCAATAACTTTTTACTGAGCTGCTGCAATAAATCTTCAATAATCTGTTGCAGCGTATTTTCAAGAATAAAACGCGCTTGTTCTGGCGATTGACCTAGACCAATATGCATTAACCATTGATCTCTTTTTTGTAAAAGTGCCATCAACAGTCTTTCGGCTTTCTGCATATCGTTATCAACGTGCGATAACAATATGATTAAATCATCCGCATAGGGACTATCTTGTTCCAACTGCTCAAATAACTGATGAACAGCGCTGCGGTAATAAACATCCGTTTGATCACTAACTTGCGGCTGCGCGCCGAAGTTCGAAAGAATAGGCATTTGCCGAGTCAACGAACTACACAAACTATCTATAGTTTGAATTTTTAAGCGATTTGGATTCGATAATAACTGCCATCCGCACTTTTCATTTTGCTGCAAAGCAGCACTCGCCAACTGCCAGCTTAACCGTTTATGCGGTTGTTCTGGCTCATCATTAACGTTGGCAAATCGCAGCGCATCAATAATACGGTGATGCATTTCCGCTGCAGCTTTGCGAGTAAAGGTTATTGCTAAGATTTCTTCTGGCTGCTCAGCGATTGATAACAATTTCAAAACCCGCTGACTTAACAACTCGGTTTTTCCAGAACCCGCCGGTGCTGTAATACACACTGAGCGCAATGGATTAAGCGCATCGATACGCTGCTGATGATCGACCGGGACCGAAGCCATCTTATGTTCAACTGTATACTGTTCGATAGTATCGCTCATGCAGAAACCTCCTGATGATTAATACGACAAAGCGCAGCAAGGTCACAATACTGACAGGTTTTATTAGGCTGCTTAGGGTCAACGACAGACTTGCCGCTGACAAAATCATTAGCAAGCGCAGACAACACTTTTAACCAACGCTGCTTTAATTGCGACCAATCATAAGCACCAGCCTCTGTTTGAATCTTATCTTGCCACTGTAAGCGCGGCTCGGGTAAATCTTCAGCACCAACGCCTTTTAATGAGCAACCATCCACTCGGATTTGGGCAAAAGCAATCGCACCGACTATTGGTTTTTTATCAAGCTGAACGTTATCAGCATCCTTGTCTTTTAGCGCTGATTGATCTAACTCTAACAAACCACAATAAAGTGGCAGCTGAGGTTCGTCAGGACGATCCCCCCACCATCGATTAATCGTCGATACACCGGTTTTATAATCAACGATAACTAAACTGCCATCACTTAATCGATCAACACGGTCAATACGTGCCTCTAATGACAATTGCTGAAAGCGAAATTCTTGTCGCTGCTCAAGCGCTTCCACTGCAAAATCTACTCGCTCTTTTTCAACCGCCATCCACGCTAATAATAATTTTGCTAAACGTATTTTTTCTAACGCTTGATAACGCGCACCTAGTGATTTGCCTCGCCGCTGAGATAGTTCAGTAACGGCGTACTGCGATGTTTCTTCAGACAAACTAATTAACTCATGCTCATCTAAAGATAATAATGTTTGCTGATCCTTTAGTCGCTCCCAAATTAATTCTAATGAACGGTGCAACAACGAACCTCGATCAGCGGCATTTAAGCCTACCTCAGGATCAGATAACTTTTTTAAACCTAAGCGATGTTTTGAAAAAGCTCTAAACGGACAGGCAGATTGGTTAGAGAATAAGCTACTGCCACCACGTACAGCCTCTTCCTCTGTTACCGCAGGCGCATCACCGGACGCGAACGATTGTAATTTTGCAGACTCATAATGCCGACGTTTTAATTCGAGTAAGGGCACTAAATTTTCCAGCGGCTTACCCAACAACTCCGTTATGGTTTTTTCTGGGTATTTGGCAAACAAACTGCTCACCGCAACAGGTAAATCATCTATGCGTTTAGGATAACTGATAATAAGTTGTTTACAGCTTTGCAAAAAACGTT
>CALBVI010000072.1 GCA_937969395.1 uncultured Spongiibacteraceae bacterium
ATTCTATTTGGATATCCATAAATCTAACAGCTGAATAGTACGGACCCTGCGGTCCGTATATTAATTTTTATAGCTTACACTGAACATGTAAACGAAAACACCAGTTTGCTGCCTAGGGAAATTATTGCTTTATTTATAAACTCAGGGATATCAACTATCCGACTTTCATATTTAGACAGAATGGAGATGAATATATCCGTTTCGGTTTGTGGCACTGAATTGAGTTTCACAAACTCTACCAAAGTTGGAATAACTGCCTCTGAAAGCTCGATACTTGCAGTGACTTTCTGAGTTTTGAAGTGGCGGCCAAAATCTACTTCTTTGCACGCTGACTTCAACTTTTCAGCTTGAACATCAGACAAAGACAAAAATCTGAAGTGGCATTTTAATTCAACATCACTATCCAATTGGCTCAATTCTCCTTTGGCCTATAACAGCTGAATAGTACGGACCCTGCGGTCCGTATATTAATTTTTATACGATTCACTTTAAATTCAGACTATCTTTCATTAGTGATATTTCGCTTTCAGAGAATGAATGCGTGCACTTCCTACAAGCCATATCACCATGATATACATCGCCGTTACACTCCGGACACTGCGTAACGAAATACTTCTTATGGCACTTAAGTAATCGCATTATTATTGGAATTAGTGCAAAACCCAAAATAAAGGAAAATAGTGCAGAGGCAACTAAAACTGCATAACCAAAGCCAAAAGCTAGTGCGTATGTATTTGCATTAGCAGCCAATATTCTTGGCAGTAGATAGAAAATAATCAATTGGATTAATGGTGTAAAGATAATAGTTAGCAGAACCCCAACAAATGTCGCAAAATCCATTTTCTTTGGCCTTAACCATAATGCAAGGTAAAAGGCTTGAATATATAGAGCTATGATGACTGTTATGACCATGCTTTACCCGTATAACGCCCGCATTTGCGGCTGGTTTGGAGCGCAGCGGAAAACCAGTCCGACAACATGCGCTTGTTACGAGGATTTGGCATATATTACTTTCTCAGCCAAATACCTAACTAAAGGGATGTAGTTTTCTACAATACTTTCAGAGTCTGTCAGTGGTATGTGACAATCTTCGCGATTGTATCGGTCTGATGAGTGGACTAGCGCATTACGAACATGTTTCAAAAGCTTGGCCACATTTGCTATTGCATGATCTTTTTTTGCTTGCACAACAAATCGCTCACCAAACACTTCATGGTTTTTTGTGTAGAGTTTTTCTTCGGCCTTTTCTTCTATTTCACCGATGAATTCTATGAGCTCATCCTCGTCCAGATATTTTCTAAGTACTCGTATAAGCATCTCGGTTTCGTCTGACGTGTCACCATGCTTCTTTACGATAGATATAATTTTGCTCAAATGCTCAGAGTCACCATGAAAGCTTGTGCTATTAATATGTGATTTCAACTTACCTTCTAAAGACTCATCCGAAACCGAAAGAAAGTTGTACTCAAGAACATGATAAAAAGCCAAAAATGATTGGCTCGGAAATTGACTACTGACAGCCACTTTAAAGTACTTAAGCATATTTTCGTCATATGTCGCCGAGGGAATATTGAGTTCTTCTCCTTCAGATTCCTCATAGAAAGTAAACAAACGGCGCTTTCTCTTCTTTGAAAAATCCCAGCACTCACCTTTCTCTACGGCGAGCTTAAATAAACATGCCTCTATAGCCGGCATACCTTCACTAAGAAGTTTGGATCTGTCAGTTTTCCTCGGAATAGAAAACTCAATGGTCGGAGGAAACCAAAAAAGATCTTTAAATTTTATGTCTCCATCTCTTTTGAATCTCCTGACTAAGATTGCCTCGAAAAAATCTTGATATTCATCAGAGTGAAAGAAATTGAGGGAGAACCTCTTCGATGATGGAGCTATCCTAACCTTTCGGCTTCTTCCTGCAGTAAATTCATGATTAGGTCGGCCAAAGAATTCTTGGCTTAACCTCGTTATCCCTATTTCAATCGATTTCGGTCCTAATAATTTTCTCTTACCTACTTCAAAGTCGAACTGATTCGATCTGTTAAATGATTTTATCTCAGTGAGCCACTCCGTCGGAATATCAATAGACTTTTCATTTTCGTCATGTGTAACAGCAATAGTGTTACTTCCACTAACGGTTACTTCACAGCCTACGGCTTCTAATCGTTCCTTAATCTTAGTTAGTGGCACAATGGCTCCTTATCCTCGTAACAGCTGAATAGTACGGACCCTGCGGTCCGTATATTAATTTTTAGAGCTAACTTGCAGCATACTTAGATATATCAACTAAAACCACCACTACTACCAAGCCAGTGAACCCGCCACCCCATATAGCTCGATTAAGTTTTGATAGCTTCTGACTAGTAAAAAAATTAGCAAACCATGTGATACAGGCCAGAAGCAGTAATACTAGTAAGCCAGTTAAAATGTAAACCCATCCTGAGTTGTAATTTCCTGAAAACAGATATCCAAAACCCCAGACAATAAATGTAGCGCTAGCAGCTGCCCCTAGTGTTAATGATGAGTTAATAGGAAAAACACAAAATAGCCTAACTAATTTTGATTCTAGATTAGGTGGTAACTGTGTGAGCCCATTTATTATTGCAGCAGATAGAAGCCCAAGCACACCTAGCATATTGAATGTTAAAGGTGAACGATTTTCGTTTGAGAATGTGTACGACAAACTAGACTCGACACTAAAATTGTTTCCACTTACGAGAGCAAGTACCGTTGTACAAAACAAAAATATGCCAAAGGTAAAAAATAGCGTCTCAAAATCCACGATACTCTTCATTATTTTCCTTAATTATGAGACTGCTCTAACAGCTGAATAGTACGGACCCTGCGGTCCGTATATTAATTTTTATAACTCATTTACTGTTAACTGCTTAATTGATGATGCCACAACCACTAATTCAAAAGCCACTTTGTTTTGAAACTCAAACTTCAGTGCATCCGAGTAACCTTGATTATTTACCATAGTCCAGCACCATACCAATTCGTGACCCACACACATATTAAATATCAAATTTACATTTGACTCGTTAAGAGTGCTTAAATCAGCGTATCTGAAAATCTGAATTTCATCGGAATTCTCTAGAACGCGAATAACACGAGATAGATGTTGAAAATTCAGCTCTATTGCAGCAATTTCAAGTGGTAAATCAGGGAAACAATATGCTTTTGCTTCTTCAAGTTTTCCTGCATCACCGATTAGCTTAGAAAGTTGCATTAATCTTCCGAGGAGTTATAACGCCGCCAGAAACGGCCGGAGTGAATTGGCTGCTTTTTTGCGCTTCTTAGCAAAAAAGAAGACAGTTTACGGAGGTCTGATTTGCTGGCCTTGTTAAGCATTTTTTACCTCGACTTTAGGTTCACTATACGCAATAACCTCAATAATTTCATTTTCGGTCAATATGCGATACTGCTTCACTGCCGAATTAATATCGATATACCACTGGTGATTATTTTTTATAAAGTCTAGATAGTCAGCTTTAGTTAGTGTGACAATGAATTTTCCACCATCGGAGATTTCGCTTTTATCATATGTGGTTGCGGATTCGTCGATGCATTGCCAAGAAAGTATTTCTCTAAATTCAATAATAGCCTTCTTGCTCGCGGGTTTTATTTCGATTTTGTTTCCAGAACCTAAACTCTCATCTCCAATAACTATTTCTTCGATGCCCCCTTTTAACCCTTCAGAGAGCTGAACTGTCAAGAATTTTTCATATTCTATTTTTTCTAAAAACCAAGTATGGCTTTTGTCCAATTCTGATGTCACGTGATCTCCGTATGCTTAACGCCGTTGTAACCTGTGCGGTTTGTGGAGTGGATTTTTGCGATAAAGTGGCGCAGCCACCGCAAAAAAGCGCGTAGCAAACTGCATCAGGTTGACAACCTTGTTAAGCAAATTACAGAAATCAACGCTGAAAGCCTGCATATAAAGGAATTATTTTTGCGCCAAAACCGGCGAGGACTTCGGATGCTTTTTGAGAAACTGAGCCCAGTACCAGTAACTGTGAAAGGGGCGCGGCCTCCAGGATAGGCCCTAACTTAGCACCGACGTTATCGAGGTGTAACAACAATGACTCAGAGTTCGGATAGCTTTCGACGAGAATGCAGGTTTCCTCTGCCTCATCTAGAAACCATTCATATCCAATAGTTGAAGGTTCATTTGACTCCACGGCTTCAGCTAGTTCTTTCGACAACCGTTTAAATAGTTCGGTGTCACCTCGGCCGACATCTAGTGTCACTAACATTGTGATACGATCATTGCTCATATTCAACTCCTCGTTAGATTGAAAATCTATTTGGTTTGCTTAACAGCTGAATAGTACGGACCCTGCGGTCCGTATATTAATTTATAAAAGTTATTCTTGTTTAGTCAACATTATCCTATTTTTCAAACACTTACCAATCAGATAAAAAAACAACCAAACGCAATAACACGGACCGCTGGGTCCGCCTTTTCTCCTTAGCTAATTCCTGTAAAATCTTAATTCCCCTTTTTATTCAACCACTTAAGATACTCAGGATAAAACCTATGGAACAATATACGGACCCGCAAAAAAAAACCAAAGCTTTTGGAGCAAATGCGAACCGATATCCGACGCAAGCATTACAGTCGAGCTACTGAAAGAACCTATTTGTATTGGGTGAGGCAATATATTTATTACCATCAGAAACAGCACCCCAATGACCTCAATAACACCCATATTGAACAGTTTCTGAATTATCTGGCTGTCGAAAAACGAAGTGCTGGAACCACCCAAGCTCAAGCGCTCAATGCGATTGTGTACTTATATCGTGAAGTCTTAAAAACAGACGTTGGTGATTTGGATTACTTACGCAATGTGCGCACTTTCAAAAACATCCCAACGGTGCTCAGCAAAGAAGAAGTGAAACAACTCTTTCAATATATGCGTGGCACAACTAAATTAATGGCAGCACTGCTTTATGGTGCGGGGTTAAGAATCAATGAATGTGTGACTCTACGAGTACAAGACGTCGATTTGGCCTTAAAGACCATCACCATTCGAAATGGTAAAGGTCAAAAAGCCAGAGTAATCGTCATTCCCAATAAATTACTTAAACCTATTGAGCAACAACTATTACGGCGCAAGCAATTACATGTGGATGACCTTAACCGAGGCTGTGGCTATGTTGAGTTACCTTTCGCCCTGGCGAGAAAATACAAGAATGCGCCAACCAGTTTCCAGTGGCAGTATTTATTCCCTCCAGCCAATGTTCGCTTTGATAAAGATACCGGGGAAAACCGTCGATGGTACTCATCGCCTAGAACACTACAAAAAGCTATCAAGAAGGCAGTTGAATTCATGGATATCAACAAACGAGTGACCGCTCATACTCTGCGGCATTCATTTGCTACGCATCTACTAGATTCTGGAACAGATATTCGAACTATCCAGGAGTTAATGGGCCACAAGGATGTTAAAACCACCATGATTTACACCCATGTCCTTAAAAA
>CALBVI010000073.1 GCA_937969395.1 uncultured Spongiibacteraceae bacterium
AAGAAAGAACGTTTTAGGGGCGGTAAGCAGAAGCTGTTGCTTATTTGCGTTGTCGTGATTATGGGTGGCTGTGCTTCGGTTCCACCGAAAAATCTCGATGATATTTGTGATATTTTTCGTGAGAAAGATGGCTGGTATCAAGACGCAGCCGATGCGCGAGAAAATTGGAATTCGCCTATTCCTGTAATGATGGCAATCATGCATCAAGAGTCGCGCTTTGTGTCTAAGGCTCAACCTCCCCGTAAAAAAATCCTCGGTTTTATACCCGGCCCTAGACCATCCGATGCCTATGGTTATTCTCAGGCTAAAAAAGCGACTTGGAAAGGTTATCAGCAAAGTAGCGGCAATTATGGCGCTGATCGAGATGACTTTGACGACGCGATAGATTTTATTGGTTGGTATAACAATGAAAGTCGTCGGCGCAGTGATATTAAGACGAATGATCCTTATCATCTTTATTTGGCTTATCACGAAGGTCATGGTGGTTTTAATCGTCGAACCTTTAATCAGAAGTCATGGTTGCTAGCCGTTGCGAAGAAAGTATCTGCTCGGTCAACGCGTTATTCAACGCAATTAAACCAGTGCGAAAAAAGTTTACAAAAGTCTTGGTGGCAATTTTTTTAAGACGTTTCCTGCCTACTTACTGTTGACTCATTTGGGTGCATTGAAGGGGGTTACGTTTTATTTTATTGGTTATTGGTACGGCAGCTCACCTTTATTTGAGATTGATTATCATTTACGTCTTTTTTTTGTTTTTTCCTGTAAAAATAAGCACATAGCTGCTGAATTCCCCTTTCGAATATGATTTAATCGCGTGGTTTTGCCAAAGCCATTTAGGTGTACTAACTTAAATTAAAAATAAATACTTAAATGTTGTGGCAAATGAGTGACATGCGGGTGATTACACCCTGGATTTTTAGCAGATTGATTACTTGGGAAGGCAGCTTTGAAACCAACAGATATTAATAATCCGGAGTATTTCCATAAAGTTGTGGACTGCCAAAAGGCCTGTCCAGCACATACTCCAGTACCAGAATATATTCGATTAATTGCAGCTGGGCGTTATAGCGATGCCTACATGGTTAACTGGGAGTCGAATGTTTTCCCTGGTGTTTTAGGGCGTACTTGTGACCGTCCTTGTGAGCCAGCTTGTCGCCGTGGCCGTGTTGAAGAAGAGCCGGTTGCTATTTGTCGTTTGAAGCGTGTTGCAGCTGATAATAAAGACGATACAGATGTCGCTGCAATGATGCCTGAAATTCCAACTCAGAAGAACGGTAAACGCGTTGCCTTGATTGGTGGTGGTCCTGCTGCTTTGACGGTAGCACGAGACCTAATGCCGCTCGGTTACACGATTGATTTATACGATGATCAGCCTGCTGGTGGCGGCTTTATGCGTAGCCAAATCCCTTCATTCCGTTTGCCTGTAGATGTACTTAATCAGGAAGTTAATTACATTACTGATATGGGTGTAACAACGCATTATAAAACCTATGTCGATAGCTTAAAGAGTATTCTCGATAAAGGTTATGACTCAGTATTTGTTGGTACTGGTGCTCCTCGCGGTCGTGATTTAAAAATCACTGGTCGTGAAGAAGCTGACGCCAATATCCATATCGGTATTGATTGGCTAAGCAGTGTTGCCTTTGAACATATCGAGAAAATAGGTAAAAAAGTTATTGTCCTTGGTGGTGGTAACACTGCTATGGATTGCTGTCGTACCTCTCTACGTTTAGGTGCTGAGCATGTCAACGTTGTAGTTCGTAGTCCTCGCACTGAAATGAAAGCTTCTCCATGGGAAATTGATGATGCTGAGCGCGAAGGCATTCCGATGTATGAAAATCATACGCCGAAAGAATTTATGGTTGAAGATGGCAAATTAGTAGCTATGAAATTTGAGCTAGTTCGTGCTGAGTATGACGATAAAGGTAAGCGTTCTCTTGTGCCTACTGGCGAGCCTGATGTGATTATTGAATGTGATGACGTCTGTATTGCTATCGGTCAGGATAACTCTTTCCCTTGGATTGAGCGTGACCTAGGTTTGGCGTTTGGTAAGTGGGATATGCCAGTTGTTGATACTGAAACATTCCAGTCAACGAATCCAAAAGTATTCTTTGGTGGTGACGCAGCGTTTGGTCCAAAAAATGTTATTACTGCGGTTGCACATGGTCATCAAGCTGCAGTTTCTATTGACTTGTTCTTAAGTGGTAAAAGTGTTGCTGATCGTTTGGCGCCGGGTACTAATTTAGTCAGCCAAAAAATGGGTATTCATGAATGGAGCTACGCTAGTGATGTTGTTAGCGATGTTCGTTATGCGGTTCCCCATGCTGAAGTCGCGTTATCGATTAAAGACCGTATGCTTGAAGTTGAGCTAGGTTTTGATGCTGATACGGGTTTTGCTGAAGCTCAGCGTTGTTTGAACTGTGATGCACAGACTGTATTTACTGAGTCAAAATGTATTGAGTGTGACGCCTGTGTAGATATCTGCCCAACGGATTGTATTACCTTTACTGAAAATGCTGAAGAAGACGTGTTGCGCACTAAGCTAAGTGCTCCTGCGACGAATCTTGCTCAGGACTTATATGTTTCGACAGATGCCTTGCCGACTAAGCGAGTTATGGTTAAAGACGAAGACGTTTGTTTGCATTGCGGTCTCTGCGCAGAGCGTTGTCCTACAGCTGCATGGGATATGCAGAAGTTTACCTATGAAGTTACTAAAGCAGGTCAGTTACCGGCTGCTGCAGGAGATCACCAATGAGTGCGAAGCAAGTAAAAACAATTTCTGCAGTTAATGACATTGTTATTAAATTTGCGAATGTTAATGGTACCGGTTCTGCTAGTGCGAATAACTTATTTGCTAAATCATTATTTAGAATGGGATTATCGGTAAGTCCGAAAAATATTTTCCCATCAAATATTCAAGGTTTACCAACGTGGTACGAAGTGCGGGTAAGCGATAAAGGTTATATCGGTCGCCGTGGTGGTGTCGATATTATGGTTTGTGTTAATCCACAGAGCATGGCTAAAGATATTCAAGAAGTGTCGGTTGGTGGCTATTTCTTTTATGACAATACTAAGCCTATTGACCTTCGTTTGTTGCGTAAAGATATTACGTTTATCGGCGTACCGTTAACGCGAATTTGTTTAGACGAATACAAAGATGCGCGTCAGCGTCAGCTATTTAAAAACGTTATTTATGTAGGTGCATTAGCGGCATTAATTAACATCGAATTTGAAGTTTTGACTAGCTTGGTTGCCGATCAGTTTAAGGGGAAAGAAAAACTAA
>CALBVI010000074.1 GCA_937969395.1 uncultured Spongiibacteraceae bacterium
AGCATGCCATTCAAGGCATGTTAGCGGGTCTAGACCCGCATTCAAATTACCTCAATGCCGAGTCTTTCGACGATTTACAGGTAAGCACCAAAGGCGAATTTGGCGGCCTTGGTCTTGAAGTCGGCATGGAGAATGGCTTTGTTAAAGTCATTTCCCCAATTGATGGCACCCCCGCAGAAAAAGCCGGCATTCAAAGCGGTGACTTAATTATAAAACTCGACGGCAAAGCGGTAAAAGGTATGAGCCTTAATCAAGCCGTTACTTTTATGCGCGGCGAGCGCGGCAGCGAGATTGAATTAACCGTGGTCCGCGAACCTACCAATCAGCCTTTCGACATTACGATTGTCCGTGACAGCATCAACGTTATCAGCGTCCGCAGCAAAACATTAGAGCCCGGCTACGGCTATATTCGCGTCGCTCAATTTCAAGGTAAAACTGGCACTGAATTTCGTACACAATTAAGCAAACTCGTCGAAAGCAATGAAACCATGAAAGGCCTTGTTCTTGATTTACGCAACAATCCAGGAGGCATTCTACAAACCTCAGTTGATATCGTTGACGCAGTATTAGATGAAGGCTTAGTCGTTTATACCGAAGGCAGGCTCGATAGCTCCCATTCCAGATACTCCGCAGAAAAAGGCGATTTAATCAACGGCACGCCTATTGTTGTATTAATTAATGGCGGCTCGGCTTCAGCATCAGAGATTGTTGCAGGCGCCCTACAGGACCACCGCCGCGCCGTTATTATGGGCACCGATAGTTTCGGTAAAGGGTCGGTACAAACCGTTGTTCCACTCTCTGAAGATAATGCGATCAAACTAACCACTGCTCGCTACTACACCCCCAATGGTCGCTCGATTCAAGCGCAGGGCATTGTTCCTGACATTACCATTGAGCGCGCTAAAATTGAAAAGCTACCCACCAGTGAACGTATTACTGAAGCCGATTTGCAGGGCCATTTGAGTAGCAATAGCGGCGATGAAAGCAATAGCAAAAAGCGCAAAGAACAAGAGTCGGAAGAATTATTTAACAGCGACAATCAACTTTATGAAGCCCTTAACTTATTAAAAGGCATTCATATTTTAAGCTCGAATAACGCAATAAAAAATGAAGAAAAAACAACAGAATCACTTTAATACGATAGCTGTAAAACTATCACTTTGATTTTATCGATGGCATTTAACATTTAAAATACACATCGATAAAATCCACCAAAAATACAAAGGCAGTTATTATCTGCCTTTATTTTTATATGCATCGTGTTTATATATGCATCGCCAAAAGCCTAACAAAGTAATCACCCAACCATGACGATTCGCACAGCCTTTATTCTTTTTTTAATTTTGCAGCTCAATGCATTTTTTGTATCAGCTAATAATATTAACACTAACGAAACAACTCTAAATCCAGCCATTAACAATACTAACAAACCCACCATCGTCATTATTCTTGATGACATGGGTAACAGCCTTGCCTTAGGCGAACAAGCACTAGCTCTGCCTGGCGCAATTAACTATTCTTTTTTACCTCACAGCAACAGCACTCACACCCTGGCAATAAAAGCACATCAACAGGGTAAAGAAGTTTTAGTCCACGCCCCCATGAGCAACCTAAGCAATAAAGAGCTGGGGCCAGGTGGGTTAACATCGGCAATGAATAAAGAACAATTCATTCAAACGCTACGAGAAGATTTACAAGCGGTTCCCCATGCCAAAGGATTAAACAATCACATGGGCAGCCTCCTCACACAATTACGCGAACCGATGATGTGGCTGGCCAAAGAACTAAAACAGCAAGACATGTATTTTATTGATAGCCGCACCAGCCCATTAAGCGTCGCTGAACGCATCACCAAGCAATATTATATTCCCACTTTAAAAAGAGATATTTTTCTCGACAATGACCGCGATATGCAGGCGATAGCAGAGCAATTCGAAAAACTAATACAATTAGCGCAACGCCGAGGAGTAGCAATAGCTATCGGCCACCCCTATCCTGAGACACTTAATTATTTAGCCTTAGTACTGCCAACACTTGCCGAAAGAGGCATTCAGCTTGGGCTAGCGTCACAAATGGTCGACCACCAAGCTAATAAGTAATAACCGCTATAGCTAATTTGTGTGACAGACACTCATAATGGACTATATTTAAAGCAGCCATATTTAAATGAGAAGTGACACAATGGATATCAGTCGAGCTGGCGAGTCACAAAACAACCATCACCACATTCGAACCGATCGTTTTTTTAGCGCTCAAGGGGAATGGTTTTTTTCAACCAGAGAAGGCTCACCTATCGGTCCTTTTGAGAACAAGGACCACGCCCGTGAAGGACTCACGGACTTTATTGAATTTATGTCGCTAGCCGAACCAAAAACGCTATCGAGATTGCACGAAGCATTAACTGCTCAATAATCCCTCACTTAAAACGTTTTTCTTAAAGCCTTACCGTAATGCCTCGCTCAGCCATATAACGCTTCGCTTCAGGCACACTATATTCGCCAAAATGAAAAATACTCGCAGCCAATACAGCATCAGCACCACCTTGAATTACACCATCGACTAAATGATCTAAATTACCAACACCACCCGATGCAATAACCGGCACAGAAACCGCATCACTTATTGCACGTGTTAGCGGCAAGTTAAAACCATTTTTAGTACCGTCACGATCCATGCTGGTTAATAAGATTTCTCCAGCACCATTGCGGACCATTTTTTCAGACCACTCAACGGCATCAATGCCAGTAGGTTTACGACCACCGTGAGTGAAGATCTCCCAACGCAGCGGCTCACCTTCAGCACTAACCTGCTTAGCATCAATAGCCACAACAATGCATTGCGAGCCAAAACGTTCCGCCGCTTCTTTAACAAAGTCTGGATTAAAAATAGCTGCTGAGTTGATACCAACTTTATCCGCACCGGCATTTAACATGGTACGAATATCGTCAACGGTACGAATACCCCCACCAACCGTTAAAGGAATAAACACTTCTTCAGCAATATGTTCGACGGTATGAACCGTCGTGTCGCGGCCTTCATGGGTGGCAGTAATATCAAGAAAAGTAATTTCATCAGCACCCTGCTCGTTATAACGCTTGGCGATTTCAACTGGATCGCCAGCATCACGGATACCGACAAAGTTAACGCCTTTAACAACGCGGCCATTGTCGACATCCAAACAAGGAATAATTCGTTTAGCTAAACTCATACCTAAAACCTAAATTCTGAAACCTAAAACGTTCATTGGCTATCCCTGCACTAACTACTTATATCGACTGTTAGCACTATGATTAAGCGTCATCACAATACGTTTGTGCTTCAGCAACATCTAAGGTGCCTTCATAAATGGCACGGCCAGTAATTGCACCCAAAATACCTTCCTGAGCAACAGCTTTTAACGCCTTAATATCATCCATATTGGTAATACCGCCTGAAGCAATAACCGGTATCGACGATGCCTGTGCCATGGTGACTGTTTGCTCAACGTTTACACCCTGCATCATGCCATCGCGGCTGATGTCAGTGTAAACAATCGAATCAACACCATCTTGCTCAAAACGCTTGGCTAATTCCGTCGCTTTAATATTTGAAACTTCTGCCCAACCATCCGTAGCCACCAAACCTTCTTTTGCATCTAAGCCAACAATAATATGACCGGGAAATTCTTTACAAGCTTCAGCAACAAACTCAGGCTCTTTAACTGCCTTAGTACCAATGATTAAATAATTAACACCGGCAGCAATATAATGCTCGATGGTTTTTAAATCGCGAATACCACCGCCAATTTGAATCGGCAAACTCGGATAAGCTTTGGCAATCGCCATCACCGCTTCACCATTAATCGGCTTGCCATCAAAAGCGCCATTGAGATCAACTAAATGCAAACGACGTGTGCCCGCATCAACCCAACGCTTAGCCATAACCACAGGGTCATCGCCATAAACAGTTGAGTCATCCATTAAGCCCTGACGCAAACGAACACAGGCACCATCTTTTAAATCTATTGCAGGAATAATTAACATACTTAACATCACTTTAATTGTTCTAATAAATATCTTTCTATTGAAAGATTACACGAGCGAATACTTATGCGAATAAATCGCGATATAAACGCTTAAGACTGACCATCCCACCGCAGGAAATTACCTAATAACTTTAAACCTGCAGTGCTACTTTTTTCTGGGTGAAACTGAGTGGCAAAAATATTATCGCGATGCAACGCAGTATGAATTTTCACACCGTAATCCGTTGTTCCAACCACTAACGATTCATCTTCAGCATGAACATAATAACTGTGAACAAAATAGAATCGTTCGTCTTGCTCAATATCTGACCATAGCGGATGTTCAACGACTTGATGCAATTGATTCCATCCCATGTGCGGTACTTTTAACTGATCGCCATTAACATCGTTTAATGGATTGCCAAAAAACTTCACATCACCGGCAAAAACATCTAGGCAATCAATGCCGTTATTTTCTTCACTGCGGGTCATTAACGCCTGCATACCAACACAGATAGCCAACAATGGCTTGGTCTTAGCAGCTTCGGCAACGACTTCACCAACGCCCAGTCGCTTAATTTCAGACATGCAATCGCGAATAGCACCAACACCGGGGAAAACAACTCTGTCAGCCGCTAAAATCTTATCGGCATCACCGGTCACAATAACCTCAACATCGTCACCCACATGCTTAAGCGCACTGGCAACAGAATGCAGATTACCCATGCCGTAATCAATTACAGCAACGGTAGATTTGGCCATAGCATGTTCCTAAAAATCAGAGACTAAATTAAAAGATAAAATTAAAAGAGCCGATACCGGCTCTTATTGAATTAACGGCTTAGTTAAGCGCTTAGACCAGCAGCCTACTTAAAGCGTACCTTTCGTCGAAGGCATAATACCTGCCATGCGCTCATCAGCAGTCAACGCCATGCGCAAAGCACGACCAAATGCCTTAAACACTGTTTCAGCTTGGTGGTGGGTGTTTTTACCGCGCAAGTTGTCGACATGCAAAGTGACTTTAGCGTGGTTGATAAAACCCTGAAAAAACTCAATAAACAGGTCAACATCAAATCCGCCAACAGAACCACGGGTAAAAGGGACATGCCAGTCCAAACCAGGACGACCCGAGAAATCAATCACAACCCGTGACAATGCCTCGTCTAGCGGCACATAAGAATGCCCGTAGCGAACAATACCTTTTTTATCACCAACAGCTTCGTTAAAGGCCTGCCCTAGCGTAATGCCAATATCTTCAACCGTGTGGTGAGCATCAATGTGCAAATCACCTTTTGCTTTAATATCCAAATCAATCAAACCATGGCGCGCGATTTGATCCATCATGTGATCTAGAAAAGGTACACCCGTATCAAAATTAGATGCACCGGTGCCATCCAAATTAATAGAAACAGTAATTTGCGTTTCTAGGGTGTCTCGGCTTATCGTCGCTTTGCGGTCAGCCATGTTTAAACTCCACTGATAAAATAGAAAACGCCATGCAGCTTTGGCATGGCTAATTGGTTATTATAAAAAAAGCGCACCCGCATTACATCTATTGAATTAAAAAAGCCGCTGTTTATGGCATTTATTCTCCATCAAAAAGCCAAAACAACCTATTTTAGTCAGCATAACGGCTATCGAGCACACAATGACGAGCACAATGAGCAGTCCACAAAACATTTCTCAGTCTGAGCAGCGACTCAATATCAACATCAGCGATCGCGTTTTAACGTGGTTTGATCAACACGGCCGCAAAGATTTACCCTGGCAAAAAGACATCAATCCCTATCGAGTATGGGTGTCTGAAATAATGTTACAGCAAACCCAAGTCACCACCGTGATCGCTTATTTTGAACGCTTTATGGATGAGCTACCAACCATTGAAGACCTCGCCGTCGCCGACGACGATTTGGTCATGCATTTGTGGACAGGTTTAGGTTATTACACCCGCGCCCGCAACTTACATAAAAGCGCAAAACTTGTTTGCAGTGAATACAGCGGCGTATTCCCCAGCACTGTTGAAACCCTTTGCGAATTGCCCGGTATCGGCCGATCAACCGCCGGCGCCATTGTGTCCATCGCCTTTAAACAACCCGCCGCCATTCTCGATGGCAACGTAAAGCGGGTACTCGCACGCCACAATGCTATCGATGGCTGGCCCGGCAAAACCCCGGTACTCAATACACTCTGGCAATATGCCGAGAGCTTTTCTCCCGATCAGCGAGTTGCCGACTACAGCCAAGCGATGATGGATTTGGGCGCAACGCTATGCACGCGCAGCAAACCCAGCTGCTCACTGTGCCCGTTAGAACAAGATTGCCTCGCTAATGCCGAGGGCACGCAAACTGACTACCCCGGTAAAAAGCCAAAAAAGGTATTGCCGGTCAAAAGTACGCAAATGCTTATTATTAAAAACCCAGAGGGCGAATTTTTATTAGAGAAAAGACCCAACTCCGGTATTTGGGGGGGCTTGTGGACATTCCCGCAAATCGATAGCGATCAAAGCCCAACCGACTATAGTCTCGATCGACTCAAGCAAACACCAAACGCTATCGACCACCAACAGGCTTATCGGCATACCTTTAGCCATTACCACCTAGACATTACACCGGTAATCATTGAACTCAACAAAAGCCCCGCGGTAATAATGGAAGGTCAAAGCCAGCTCTGGTATAACAGTAAGCAACCTCCTGCTATTGGCTTAGCCACGCCGACCAAAAAACTGATCAGCAAATACAGCCAGTAGCCTTAGCACTCAACATATTCAATTTTGAACCATAAAATTTAAGTAATAAAACTGGAACACACCATGACTCGCACCGTTTTCTGCCAAAAGCTCCAACAAGAACTAGAAGGCCTAGACAGGCCACCCTACCCCGGCCCCAAAGGACAAGAAATCTTCGACACCATATCAAAACAAGCTTGGCAAGAATGGCAGAGGCACCAGACCCTGCTGATCAACGAAAAAGAACTAAGCATGATGAACCCCGCCGACAGGGCGTTTTTACAGGAAGAAATGACTAAATACATGGCTGGCGAAGATTACGCCAAAGCCGAAGGCTACACCCCAGAACAAGGCGCAGAATAAACCCCAGGAAGCGACTCAAAAGACAAATAGAACCCACATCAAAATAAAAGCGTATAAATAGCCCTACTAACCACCGAACAGCTATTGACTCAAAGTTACTGAAGCTGTTTAATACGCGCCTCTTGTGAGTACAGCATCTGATTGTACTCCAGAAGGTGCGCCCGGTTAGCTCAGTCGGTAGAGCAG
>CALBVI010000075.1 GCA_937969395.1 uncultured Spongiibacteraceae bacterium
ATGGCCTTTTTTTGGAAGGTATTAGTGAATTTAATATTGATGATAAACCTCCCTGCTATTGTTTTTTGACCGTTTATTTTCTTTGTTTCGTGTTTTCAATCATGCTTTTTCCGATGCTTTTAATCAATATTTTTTCCTTCAATCTCCGGCACCAACAAAGAAAGCCGAACATCACAAACAACAACGCTTAATTATTACACTCAAATCTCAATTCGATTTTATTGTTCGTTTTGTTGCCATAACGCCTAAAGAAGCGGACCGAAAAGCGCAGCTTTTAGTGTCCGCTTGCTTGCCTTGTTAGCCCTGTATTTGAAAAGTAATTTTAGACCTAACACCATTTGTCTCAATAACTTTTCCTTTTTCAATAGTAGGTAGATATAGGTATTTATAAACTGACTTTATCGTTGGTCTATTAAATATTTCATTTGTAGATTCAACTATTTTAATGCTTTTAGGTTTCCCTTTTTTGTTAATATCATATTCTACAATCACGTATCCTGTAATATTATTAAGAACGGCTTCTCTAGGCATGAGTGGCGCAACCTTCACTATAGCGAGATGCTTTCTTTCCTCTTCGGCATACCAGACATTCATCTGACTGTCAGAGCACCTGTCTAGTCTATCTTTGTATTTCTTATGTCGTCCCTGTATATACGCTGCACTAAAGAGTAATTCACAAGCTTTTTCTAAATCTTCTACCTCGCTTTCGTCCCATGTCGGAATAGATTCTGATAATAACTTTATTGCCTGATCAACCCGTGCATACTGAACATATAGCTGGGCTTGCATAATTATGCTTTTCTCATGATCAGTCTTCATATTCTGCATGACTACAGAAGGCTCGAAATCAATATCTGGTACCGAGCTCAAGTCAGCCGCGTCAGCACTGATTGCCGCCAAAATTATGCTCGTAAAAGTGACTAATCCTAGACGCATTGATTTACCCTCCTTGTGTGGCTAACGCCTGTGTAACTGGAGAGGCACGCAGTGCCGAATCCGGTTGACACACTTGTTATATTTTTGAATTGATTGATTCAATGTATTTATCTGCGTCTTCTTTCCATACCGGCTCATTTTCCGCGATATACTCAAATTTTATTTTTGCTTGCTTGTACTGTTTCAATCTGAATAACGCGTCAGCTTCTAGCCATAAAAGCTGACTATCATATGGTTTCTTTTTAAGCCCTAACTCACAAGCTTGAAGACCATCTGAAAAATTACCTCGACTAATATCTTTGTTAATTC
This sequence comes from uncultured Spongiibacteraceae bacterium, assembly GCA_937969395.1. Taxonomy (GTDB): domain Bacteria; phylum Pseudomonadota; class Gammaproteobacteria; order Pseudomonadales; family Dasaniaceae; genus Oceanicoccus. The sequence goes on from CALBVI010000075.1 coordinate 1,246, forward strand.
TTCGATATAGTTTTTTATTATCGCGATAATTCTCATAGATAACTCGCGAAATATTCATAATAATATTAAGCGCAAATAACGCAATAAGAATATTTAGCACCAAATCTAACTTTTCCATTTAATTCTCTTTTGCTAGACAAATATAACGCCCAAAGCAGCGGCGCGCGTTAGCGCGTCCAGCCCGCAGGGCGATGCTGCCTTTGCTTGTTAGGCTAGACATTTAGATGGTTGCCCACAATATTTCTGATACTAACAATCATTTGCTCTACATCAGAGGTGGAAAACTCATCATAGTTTCCGTGCGCAGCACTATTTCTGATACCAGCGAGAGCCGTAATTTGTTTTTGAACAAGTTTATTATAGATACCTTTTTTGGCTAAATCAGAGTTCATCTTATCGAGCTTTCCAGTATCTATGGATTCAGAATGACACACACTTCTTATCGAAGTCTCTAATACTACTCCGGCAACAACAGCCGCAGGACCATAGTAACCACACTCTAGTAGCTCTTGGGCTTGCTCCAACTCATCATCAAACACCTCAGCCTGGACGATAGTTTTATATGACGATAAATACCCGCCTTCGAAATCTTCTTTAGCAGCCAAGAACACGGCTTTCTGAGATTTGAATCGGCCGCTGTTTCCTGACATGGATGTTCTACTTTCTGGTTTTTCAAACTCCTTATAGTGCTCGGATTCTATTCCACACACCTTTACCAACAGACTTTTGACTTTTACTACCCATTCTAGATAGAGCTCAGAATCAACATTTGTGCTAGACCCATAATTAGAATGTGATGTTCTGCATGATTCTTCAACAGCTCTCATCTGTTGTTCAAGCTCAATAAATCTTTGTCCAAGTTTATTTTGCAAAAATAATATCTCCGATATTGGTAGAGCCTAACGCTAAGTGAACGGGCAGACAAACCGAAGGTTTGGCTGTCCAGCCCACGTTTTATGTGGGCGTTCGTTGCACGCCTTGTTACATGTTTTAATTCAATAGCCATAGATGAACCATTTGCCCTTCAATAAATTCACCAGTAATACCGGGAGAACTGCCTTCAGCACCATAGTTTTTATGGCTTAACTTAGCGTGGAAGTTTATAGGTATTTCACGCTCGCCAAATATTAGCAAAAAAACAGCCCCTTCTTTTTCGCAATAACCTTGCTCTACTTGAGTAATATCGGTGCGAGCATCTAGTTTACCGTAAGAATAGTCGGTGTAAGTTAATATTGAACCCCTATCAGTTATTTCCAACTCAAAATTCCAATGGGTTTCACTGACGCTACGATACTTGCCATTAATTGGCTTGCAAGCAAAAGCTGTATTGGCAACGGTAAGTATTATTGTAAGTAAGAAAAATTTAATCATGACATGTAACGCTGAGATAACTGTCTTCGCCACACAAAAAAAATAAGCCCGCTCAAATCCTTAAGACGTATTGTAAAAACTATCCGCGAAGTACGGTTCATCGACTTGTTGTGCATAGCTGCTGGCACGATCTCTCAGTCCTTCTTT
>CALBVI010000076.1 GCA_937969395.1 uncultured Spongiibacteraceae bacterium
AAGCTTACCCAGAGTTCACCAATAAATAACAGCTAGTCATTGTACTTCTGTTCTATAAAAGGCGCCTTCGGGCGCCTTTTTTGGTTTTAATCAATATATGGCTACTGAGTAAATAGTTAGCCCCATTGTTGGATTAAGTATTGTATTAAGGTTAATTTGATCTCAAGCCTTGCTTTTCTTTGTCCGCCTAGCTAGTTTAGCCGTCATGCTAAAGGAAAAATTTCAATATTGATTGAATGACTTGAGTGCCTAGCCACTGTCGATGCAAGAATAGTGGCCAAATTAGCTAAGATAACAGCAATAACGAGAATAGCAGGAGAGCAAGAATGAAATTAGTTACCGCCATTATTAAGCCTTTTAAATTAGACGATGTGCGTCAGGCTTTGTCTGAAATTGGTATTCAAGGAATCACCGCGACAGAAGTAAAAGGCTTTGGCCGCCAAAAAGGGCATACCGAATTGTACCGTGGTGCGGAATATGTGGTTGATTTTTTACCGAAAGTAAAATTAGAAACAGCGGTTGCTGATAGTCAGGTTGAGCAGGTCATTGAAGCAATAAGCAATGCTGCTAATACCGGTAAGATTGGCGATGGCAAGATTTTTGTAACTCCGCTAGAACAGATTGTTCGTATTCGTACCGGCGAAACAGGTGAAGAAGCGATTTAACGTTTTATCTGAGCCTGTTATTTGTTAGTAAAAAAAGTATTAATAAAAAGCTACTGTCTTTGTCATTACATATGTAACTACATAATGTGATTATAAGGGCAGTAGCTTTTTTATTTGTCCTAAGTTTTTTCTGTTGATCAAATCTTCGACACTTTGTTTGAAATGAATTTTATAGTCGTTCGCTTGGTTGTGAGCGGATAGCTGGTTTAATATTTGTTGCTGTTGCTCTAAAAATAGACGAATTAAAAAATGATAATGTTCGTGTTTGAAAATTAAGCTCTCTTCGCTGTTAAAAAAATCACTCAATACGATGCATGAAAATATAAACGAAGCACATTGCTCTTCGGTAATTAGCTTAGTTTCGTCGATTAATAATAATGTCGGCGCATTGCGAATAAAATAATCGGCTTGTATGCCGCTGCCGATAGCAATGGTTTCTCCCTGTGAATTAAATACCGGCGTTGATTGAATGCCACAGCTTGGCGATTTACTTTTCAGTACATAGGCGACAGTCTTGCTATCTAATTGCTGCAGACTCTTTTGACTAAATGCCTGTAGTGCTTCGCTGACATCCCGCTGCGGATTATCTCTTTCAACTACATGTATCGTTTTTGTGTGTTCTGATAAATATTGCTTTGATTTTTTCTCTAAATCTTGTACTGAGTATTGCACTAATTGAATCGGCGGTCTCGGTACCGGCATACCTGAACCGACTTCTGGGCAGATATTGCTTAAATGTAAATAGTGGTTGAGCACAGTTTTTGTATCGAGTGATTTTTGTTGACCGTCATAGCGAACGACCTCACCGTTTAAGCAAGCGCTTATTGCTACGGATGGTTTTATGGCTGATTTAATAATTGATTTCGATGATGACTTATTAATAAGCGGGAAGTCAGCAATTAATTGATCAAGTTGTAGGAGTGAAATTTTTTCCATTGTTATAGGGCTAACATTTGAGGGCTAATATCTATAATGATTAATTATCGATTAGGTTTTGCTACTCTTTTTATTGGCTCTTGGGTGGGCTTGATCATAAACTTTCGATAAATGTTGAAAATCTAAGTGGGTGTAAACTTGCGTGGTTGATAAGTTTTCGTGCCCCAGTAATTCTTGTACTGCACGTAAGTCGCCGCTAGATTCTAAAATATGGCTGGCAAAAGAATGCCTCAACATATGCGGATGCACGGTTTGGCCTAGACCCTGTTGTAAGCTGTATTTTTTAAGCCTCGCCTGTATAGATCGCTGTGCTAAACGCTTGCCTTGCTGTGATAAAAAAATTGCAGAAGTTGCATTGGCTTGCACCGATATATCTGTGCGCACGTTTAACCATTGCTGCAGGGCTTTAATGGCGAAAGAGCCGACAGGTAATGTACGCGTTTTTTGGCCTTTACCGGTAACCGTAACGAGCTCGTCCGCAAGGTTTATATCGGTTAAATCTAAATCAACTAATTCAGAAAGTCTCAAGCCGGAAGAATAAAATAATTCTAAAATGGCGCGATCGCGAAGTGAAATCCAATCGTCGCCTTCAATAGCAATAAATTGTTGAACGGTATCGGCATCTAAAGTTTTTGGTAACCGTTTTGCTGATTTTGGCGCCTGTATACCCAGTGCTGGATTGTGAGCCGTATTATTTTTGCTGTTGAAGGTATAAAAGCTACGTAATGAAGACAAAGCACGCTGTAAACTTTTTCCGTTGAGGCCTTGTCGATGTAGTTGTGAAATCCATTGTCTTACATCAGCACTGTGCGCTTTTATCGGGTCAATAATTTTTTGCTGTTCACAATAGCTAGAGAATTTTTCTAATTCGCGGCGATAGCCGCTAATGGTATGAGGAGAAAGCTGTCTTGTGACTGTGCAGTAATCTAGGAAAGCATCGATACTGGTTTGCCAGTGTGATTTTGCCATCGATATTTCCCGATTGAATTAAGCATTTTTTAACTAGGGTATTAAGTACTTATATTTTCAATGTTTATGTATTTAAATGCGCCTATTAATATAAAACGAACTATGAATTTAAATAACGCGGCAATACACGATTTAATACTTCGCCAATATAGCTTAAAAAGATAGTCCCCATGCTAGAGCGGAAGTAGTCAGGGTCTCTGCTGCCAATCGCAATAATACCCAAAGCGTGGCCATGGGTTAGTGGTACAACCGCCGCGGAACCGATGTGGTCGGCTTGATCTGAAAATAAAAACTGCAATTCTTCCGGTGTTAACACGCCGCAGTTAGCTTTGTTGTTTTTGAGCAAACGAGGAATCTGTTGATAAGCGCTATCGACAGGCACCATGCGTGAGCTTAGGGTGCGATGAAAATCTGGGTTGCCGAATAAAGTCAGGCTAGAAAATTCTATTTCAAAGTCGCTAATTAAACTGCGGGTAAAGGTGTTAACAATAGTATCGAGGCCTTGTGCCTCGATTAATCCGAGGACTAATTGTTTGGTTTTATCAAACAGTAAATCATTATTGCGAGCATTGTCGAGCAAGCCATTTAATCGTCCACGAATATCCATGTTACGTTCACGCAATAAACTGACTTGTCGTTCCAATAATGAAACCGCATTGCCGCTGCCGCCATTAGGATCGGTAAGTTTTAGATCTAGCAATAAATCGTCACGCTTCAGAAAAAATCCAGAATGACTTTTTAAATATCTTGCTACATCGTCTTCAGTAATATTGTCGTTCTCTGGCAAACTCACTATTAGTCCCTCTGAATATCTATCTTTTTTGATGTCGTTAATGCGGATACATTTATATCTAGATTTTAACCGTAAATCCTAGAGCTGAATTTGCCCTTCGAACACGCTGGTCGCGGGCCCTGTCATTATGACTGGCTGGCCTATGCCTTGCCACTCAATCGTTAATGAACCACCCGGTAGATGCACCATCACTTGTTGATCTAACAAACCGCGCATTTGTCCTGAGACCACGGCGGCACAAGCGCCAGTACCACAGGCGAGTGTTTCACCCACGCCGCGTTCATACACCCGCAGGTTAACTTCTGTGCGGCTAATCAGTTGCATAAATCCCGCATTTACTCGCTGCGGAAATTGCGCATGTGCTTCAATCGCCGGTCCCAGCGTTGCTACAGGGGCTGCGGTTATATCATCGACCAACATCACTGAATGTGGATTGCCCATAGAAACGACGCCGATCTCACATTGCTGCCCAGCGGCTTCAATCATATAGCAGTGGTTGTCAGCTTGATCAGCTGTAAAAGGTATTTGTTCGGTCTGCACGCTAGGCACACCCATATCGACCTGAACTTGTTTGTTGTCGGTAACTGTTAACTCAATAATGCCAGTATTGGTTTCGACGCGAAGCGGGTTTTTGCCGGTTAGCCTTTTATCGCGAACAAATTTAGCGAAACAGCGCGCGCCATTACCGCATTGCTCCACCTCGCCACCATCGGCGTTGTAAATGCGGTAACGAAAATCGACATCAGGGTTTTGTGGTGGTTCTACGACAAGTACTTGATCGCAGCCAATGCCAAAATGGCGATCGGCTAGCTTGCGGATATGGTGTTCCTGCAGCATGAAGCGCTGGGTAATTAGATCAAGCACGACAAAATCGTTGCCTAGGCCGTGCATTTTAGTAAAGCGTAACAGCATAACGGGTCCTTAAGCGCTTCGCCGATAGCGCAGGTTAATTGATGCTGTTTGTAGTGAAGGCTCCTCATGAGTTTGGGGTTAAATCTCATTCGGGCAGTAGCGTCTCACCTTGCATCAAGTCGGCGATAGTTTCACGTTGTCTAATCAGGTGCATATTGTCGCCATCCACCATAATCTCCGCAGCGCGTCCTCGGCTATTGTAATTGGAACTCATAGTAAAGCCATAGGCTCCAGAGCTAGCAACTGATAATAAATCCCCAGCTTGCAGATTTAATGAGCGATCTTTACCCAAAAAGTCACCGGTTTCACACACAGGACCAACAATATCCCATGTTTGTGGCTCGCCGCTATTACGTGGCGTCACCGGTAAAATATCCAACCATGCTTGATAAAGCGCGGGACGAATCATGTCATTCATTGCCGCATCAATAATGGCAAAGTTTTTGTGATCGCCAGGCTTGAGGTATTCAACACGGGTTAGCAAGACGCCGGCATTGGCACTGATCGAACGGCCCGGTTCAAATAAAAGCGTTAATTTGCGGTCACCCAATCGCTCTAATACTGCAGCGACATAAGCCGAAGGTTCAGGCGGTTGTTCATCTTTATAGCGCACACCTAAGCCGCCGCCTAAATCAAGGTGGCTAATTTCAATGCCGTCAGCGCTGATTTGATCAACCAGAGCTAATACACGATCGAGGGCATCAAGAAAGGGCGTCACCTCAGTTAGCTGTGAACCGATATGACAATCGACACCAACAATATTGATATTTTCTAGTTCGGCAGCACGGCGATAGACTCTAGGAGCCTGCTCAAAGTCGATACCAAACTTGTTATCTTTTAACCCTGTCGAAATATAAGGGTGGGTATTGGCATCGACATCAGGATTAACGCGCAGCGAAATAGCAGCGATCTTGCCCATATCTGCAGCGACCTGCTGCAAAACCTCAAGTTCAGCTTCAGATTCGAGATTAAAGCAGTGAATCCCTACCTCCAATGCGCGCCGCATTTCCGCCGGTGTTTTAGCAACCCCTGAAAAAACGATATTCTCTGGTAGGCCGCCCGCAGCTAACACACGCTCTAACTCACCTTGAGAGACAATGTCAAAACCTGCGCCTAATTTGGCGAGCACATTAAGTACCGCAATATTAGAATTAGACTTAACCGCATAGCAGATTAAATGATCACGCCCAACTAAAGCCTGCTGGTAAGAGAGAAACTGCTGCTCTAAATACGCTCGCGAATAAACATACGTCGGCGTGCCATACTGTTCGGCAATAGCGTCGAGTGAAACATTTTCGGCGAAAAGTTGGCCGTTGCGGTATTCAAATGCATCCATTGGGATAACCTAATTACTGTAAAAATGTCTGGGTGAAAAACCTAAAAGGACCGAAGATCTTAAGCAGCTTTGTTAGCTTTCGCTTTATCTTCAGCTTGCTGCGCAGCTGGTTCATTAACCGGTGATGAATCCTGCGGAATAAACAACGGGCCTTTTTGGCCGCAGCCGGCCAGTAGCACTATTAATAACAGGCTACCCATCATTGCGCTAAATGGCTTAATTCGAACAGCTGACATTGTGCGCTCCTATTATTTAATACCGTGTTTATTAATAGCTGGCCGGCGATTATACCGATCAGCTATGTTGATAGAAAGGGGATTGCAGTGTGTATTATCCTCACAATATTGGCCGATGCCTGACCTATTCTATAACGTATCCACAGGACTTCTTACTCCCAGCCCACCTTGCTTGGTCACATGCGTATAAATCTCCGTCGTTTTTACATCCGTATGCCCCAGTAATTGCTGGATAGTTCGAATATCGTAACCACCTTCTAGTAGTCGAGTAGCAAAGCTATGCCTAAACGTATGGCAGCCGGCCTTTTTATTGATACCAGACTTACGTAGTGCGTCTTTTACACTGCGTTGTACCGTACGTTCCATGACGTGATGGCGTCGCCTTATATTTGTTCGCGGATCTATTGAGAGATGCTGAGCAGGAAAGACATATTGCCAGGCTAATTCACTAGCAGCATTAGGGTACTTTCGAGCAAGTGCATTCGGTAAATAAACTTCACCATAGCCATTCATTCGATCTTGTTCATATAACATTTTCACAAACTCGATTTGTTGCTGTAGGCGGTTAATGGTGATGTTTGGGAGTAACGTCGTTCGATCTTTATTCCCTTTGCTCTTTCGAATGACTATCGTATTCATTTCAAAATCAATATCTTTAACACGTAAACGACAGCATTCAGAAACTCGTAAGCCGGCGCCGTACATAAGATGCGCTTTAAGTTTATTCGGTTCTTTAATGAAACTAATAATATGCTCAGCTTCACGATGAGAAAAAACCACAGGAATATTTTTAGGTATAGCGGAGTGGCGATAATTTAAATCAATTAATTCAACACCCAAGAACTGTTTATAAAGAAAAACTAAGGCATTTAAAGCTGTCTTTTGCGTACTAACGGAGGCTTGTTGGTTAACGGTAAGGTGAGCTAAAAATGTTTCTATTTCTAATTCACCCATATCTTTGGGGTGTTTTTTATTATGAAATAAAATAAAACGCCTAATCCAGTAAAGATACGTTTGTTCTGTTTTATAGGCTTTATTTTGTTTGCGAATTAAGTGCCTTATTTGATCAAACAGTTTAATAGGCTTAGATGGGATTTTTGGCGGAAGATCACTCGGAGGTAATTGCATGGACATATCCTTATGTCATTATTAATAACTAACAACTAGTTCAAGTTGAAAATAGCTAAATCAACGTCATCATGACGTATATTTCTTATTAAAACGCCATAAAGCTATTGTTTGCAAGGGGGTGTTAGAAAATAGACGTCTTTGTTGTTGGGGAAATATACGACACGCTGTCGTATTATTTTTGAGTGAGGCTACACTTAAATTTTTAATCAGTTGAATTTGTTAGTTATTTGTGAATACTGGTTAAAAATTCTAAAAAACATGCGTCAAAGGGATATACGTCTCTGTGGCGTATAATTA
>CALBVI010000077.1 GCA_937969395.1 uncultured Spongiibacteraceae bacterium
ATAGGTTCTTAGGCGCATAGATTCGGATAAATACCAAAAAAAGTGCCGTATAAATAAATGTTGGACGCTATGTCCTGACGTCTTTGGCGCCTAGTTCAGCGATTAAAAGGCTGACACTATAACGCGTATTTTGTGATTTCTATTGCTTCAACAATAGGGTTATTCGGTCCCGTATATGCTTTTATTCTGATAGGCATAAGCGGCTTCAAATGCCAGTTTTTGAAACTTTTTCAGTTCCAGACTTTCGAAACTAATCGCTAGTCGGTTACGTTGAAATTGTTCTTTTATCGAGCTTGGAGAAATCAATTGAACCGGCATATCTATCAGCTGAATAGCCGCTTCCAGCTTAAAGCTGGTTGCGCTGCCGGCCCATTTTCCTTTTTGGTCCCGCTGAACGATGGCTATTTGATCGACCTTGTAATCGCCCATTAACTGTACAAAGGCTGCATGAAAGGCGCGAATATTATCCGTAGCCGCTGAGTCAGATACCGCAAAAGAGCTTTGACGACATTTGGGGACAACAAATACCCCATTGTCATATTCCAATATACACAGGATGGCTTCGCCACCTTTTAGTTCAACGCCACAGACTCGCATGTTAACCCTTTGGATAATTATCAAAATTAAGCGGGACCGTCTTGGCCCCTATATTCGTTATCGTATTCAAATAATACAGTGCTCAAGTAATACGCTGTATTTCAGTAATAAGGTGTTTAATTGACAGCGGATTCAAGCAATAAAAAGCTGCCAGCCAAGCAGCGCTTGTTTAAAATCTTGCAGGCCGCATTCCGCATAAGATTCCGCATCATACAGGCTAGTATCTTCTGGTATTGGTTCATCGGCATCGATTTCGAGCGCCAAGGCAACCACTTCGACTTCATGTTTTTCAATTCGTAACTGAAACTCAGCGCCCATCACATGTCGGCGGTTTGGCTGTTGCTGCTCACCCTGTCGAACGGTGTCCAATAATCCGGCAATAGCTTGTTGATCACTGCCTAGCTCTTCTGTAAACCAGCGGCCTATAGCTTCGTGGCCCAGTGAGAATCGAGCGATAGGTCGCTTATACTCATCATAACTAAAATCGTAATCCACTGCTGCTTCCTGTTAGCGATTAAATGGCGCAGCATCTATAGCTGGTGTTTATGAAAATTAGCGTTCTTTATTTCTATTGATGCAGTTTACAGGCATATCGTTATTTATTTTACCTAAGGTCTAAAAACACCTGCTTTTAGCGTGCGTTTTTTAGGGTGGCTATCTTAACAATTGATAGCGCTTTAATGTTTTCTATTTTTAAAAAAAGTGGTCTCAGGAAGGCCTTTTTTTAGTAATAAGCGGTAGATTGATCTAAATCAATAACTTAATGATAATTGTTAGCATTAACTATTGATTATCATTACCTTTGTGGCTAGACTTTCGGCCCTACGAAATACGCCTCTTAGTAGTGCGTATGCCTTCAGTGTCCAACTAACCATAGATTAGGGTTCATCATGTTCAAACCAGTTATTCTGGCTACCGTAGTTGCAGCCAGTTTTTCAGCACAAGCAGCTGATGCGCAACCAACTAACAGCGAATTATTAGAGCTTCTTAAGCAGCAGCAAGCTGAAATTGAAGTATTAAAAGAGCAAATAACTGAAGCTGACACCAAAATTAATGCAACAGCCGATGCGGTTGAGAGTGGTATGAGTGCGGGATCAGCTACATGGGCCGAAAAGACGACAATAGGCGGATACGGAGAGCATCATTTTAATCATTTCGAAGATAAAGACGATCAGGTAGACGCGCACCGTTTTGTAATGTTTATGTCGCATCAGTTTAGCGACAATATTCGTTTATTTTCTGAGGTGGAATTGGAACATGGTTTGACGGTAGATACCGATGATGGCTCTGGCCCAGGTGAAGTTGAATTAGAGCAAGCCTACATTGAGTGGGATTACACTGCTGGTCATAGTGTCCAGATTGGACAGTTCTTAATTCCTGTCGGCATTATCAATGAAACTCACGAGCCAGATACTTTTTACGGCACTGAGCGTAACTTAGTTGAGAAGAATATTGTGCCAGCTACTTGGTGGGAAACAGGTTTACTCTTTAATGGTGAGATTCAACCGGGGCTGGCTTATAGCCTAGGTATTCACAGTGGTTTAAGCACCGACGATGGTGGAAAAATTCGCGATGGTCGTCAAAAATCAGCGAAGGCTACAGCTGAAGATTTAGCTTACACCGGACGTTTAAAATACACCGCAATTGCTGGTTTAGAATTGGCTGCAACGATTCAGCTACAGAAAAATATTACGCAGGGCGATGTAGAATCAGCCGATGCTTTATTAACAGAGTTGCATGCGATTTATAATACGGGGCCTTTTACAGTGCGCGCGCTATGGGCTAATTGGGATATTGATGGCGAAGGCTTTGAGGCGAATGGCCGTGATGAACAGTCAGGCTGGTACGTTGAACCGTCGTATAAAGTGAGTGAGAAATTAGGTCTTTTTGCACGCTATAGTGAATATAACAACAATGCTGGTGAGGCTAGCAGTGTTGATAATGAAATATGGGAATATGGTCTTAACTACTGGATCAATCCTCGTGTTGTGTTGAAAGCTGATTATTCAGACTATGTAACTGAAAACAACGGTTCAGCTGATAATGATGCTTTTAACCTAGGTGTTGGTTGGTCTTTTTAATAACGGACTAACTCGTATTGTTAGTAGGATGATACAGTTCAGGGATAGATTACATACAAATAGCGATGTTTAGTTATGAGTAGGTTGAAAACGCAGTCGAAGACAGTAATGTCTGGCTGCGTTTTTTGATTTCTGAGGAAAGATGAATAAGTTAATTTTAACGTTTATTTTACTGTTGATAAGTACCACTGCTCTGGCTCAAAAAGGCCAGTTCATGCCGCTTGATACATTTAAAAAAGCTTATTTTTCAGCGGACACTCAGTGGCAAACAATGTGGGTCGATCAATCACTTCGCGCTGAGATCGAAAAAATATTGCAGCATCCTTTTAATGGTTTGCGCATTCGGTACTGGCAGCAGGAACAACGAAGTGGCTGGGTTTTTGAAGAGGTAGGTAAAGAATTACCTATTACGGCGGGTGTTGTTATTGAAAATGATACGATTGAAAAGTTAGTCGTACTTGAATATCGCGAGAGCCGTGGCGGCGAGGTCCGCTATCCTTTTTTTACTGATCAGTTTGATCAGGCTTCAATCGTTAGCGATGCTGTTGATTATCGTATGGATAAAGACATTGATGGTATAACCGGCGCTACATTATCAGTACGTGCTCTAAAGCGTGTTGCTTTATTGGCGCTGTTTTGTCATCAACAGATTATGAGCAATGAATAAATCATCAATATTTAACTATCGGCGACTGCGTCCTATATTGTGGCGCTGGCATCGTCGCACAGGGCTCTTTGCAGCTTTTTTTGTTGTGGTGATAACTGTGAGCGGTCTTTTTCTAAACCATAGCTCTGAGTTGGCGTTGGCAAAAAAACATGTAGGGCAGCAGTGGTTATTGTCAACGTACGGTATTGAATTGCCAACATTCACAAGCTATGCGATTGGGCATCAGTGGCTCAGTGGTGATGATAGGCAGCAATTGTTTCTCAATAGCAGTTTATTAGCAGCGTGTCGCGGTTTGTTAATTGGCGCAGTAGAGTTTGATGACGGCTTTGTTGTCGCCTGTGAGCAAGAGTTATTACTCTTTACAGTAAATGGTGAGCTGATTGAAAAAATGGGACCTGTTTATGGTTTGCCGGTTCCTCTGGCTCGATTAGGTCTTTGCGACGATCAGGTATGTATTGCCACCGAGCAACGTGTATTCCAGTTTGATAATCAGGCGCTAGCTTTTCGACCAGTGACTCAGTTTAATGCTGTCTGGTCTCAGTTAAAAAAGTTGCCGGCTCAACTTAAAGCGGAGCTATTGGATTCCTATCAGGGGCCGGGGCTATCTTGGGAGCGTGTGTTGTTGGACTTGCACAGTGGCCGTATTATCGGCAAAGCAGGTGTTTGGTTGTATGACCTGGCGGCTATTTTATTGCTGTTTTTATCGCTATCAGGTTTTGTTTTATGGTATCAACACTATTCGAGAAAAAAGCGGGCTTAAACAATCGTTTCAATTTTTATCAATAGCTTTCATGGCGTAGTTAAAATCATTGTTTAAGCTATTTTACTAAACTCTGTAAATGCCATCGGTATTACAGAGAGTGCGAGCAGCACGCCCATCAATATATT
>CALBVI010000078.1 GCA_937969395.1 uncultured Spongiibacteraceae bacterium
TCTAGTTATATTACCTGCCATTGCTTATTTTTTTACCGGCATCAGCCCTCTATCATTTTTTAAAAAAATGGCAAAACCATTAATGGTTGCTTTCGCCACATCATCTAGCTCTGCGACACTTCCTATTAGCATGAAAACCGCTGAAGATGAATTGGGGGTTTCTAACACAGTCACCAGCTTTGTCTTCCCGCTGGGGGCAACCATGAATATGGATGGCACAGCATTGTTCGAAGGTATTGCAGCCGTTTTTTTAGCTTATTTATTTGGCATCGATCTTAACTCAACCGCTATGGTTGCTGTCTTTTTAATGGCAATGATTTCATCGATAGGTGCACCAGGGATGCCTTCGGGATCTATGGCCGGCATGCAAATGGTGTTGATTGCAGCAGGTATTCCATTAGAAGCCATTGGTATTCTATTAATTGTAGAACGTCCACTAGACACAATAAGAACCGCAGTTAATGTTGAAGGCGATATGGTCGGGGCGATGGTAACGAAATCCTATTTTGAAAAAACAACACGCTAACTTGCTTTTGTCACAACTTACTATTCCCAATCAAGCGTCATCAACCGCCAATCAGAACCTTCAATTTGCCATTCGCTTTCAACCTGATAAGACCGCCCACTATCGGGTATAAATTGACGAGCGCCTATTAGTACAACCGATGCCGAAGCGCTTGCCCGTCGCGGATCTGACGGATTAATAATCGTTTTAAGATTGCTGACAATTACCTCGATATTTTTCTTGTGTAAAAAATTCGCCAGCATCAATCGCTTCACGCCCTCTTTGTCTAATTTATCATTGGCAATAAAATACTCAGACAAGCGATCAGTGACCTCCGATGCATCGCGATTCTCTATGCCTTCGATCAGCAACTGAATATCATTTTCCAGCTGCTCTATCTCTGGGCGCTGACTACAGCCCGATAATATCGGGATGATAAAAGCCAATGTAAACAAAAATTTTATAGCGTTTAATTTTTTCATACTATTCCATAAGCCATCAGAAAGCTGACGGTGTTGAGCTTATATTGAGAATGACGAGTATATAACATCAAGTTTTTAGTTCGCTTTAGCTATAACCGGGAGTCTTTATATTCACTTATAGACTTTCAAAAGATAGCTAAAGCAACCATTAGCAATGTTATACTTTTTTCGAGGGATATTGATTAAAAAAACAAAAATTTAGAAACTTAGCTTAATTATCAATGTCTTAAAAAGTACAGGCCATTAATACAAATTTTTATTAATCGCTTATTTACTTAACTGCGTATACACGAACAATCAACTATTAAATGTAAATGATGACCAAGCAATACTATAAACGATAAACAAGGCTTGATAATTCTAAGCTTACACATCAAGTCCAGTTTTCAAAAAAGGGGTTGACTATGAGTTTAAAAAGACATTTTTATATTAGTGACGATCTAGATGATTTAGCAACATTAGAACGAGAGCTTGAAGGCAGCGGAATAGCTACACCGCAAATTCATATACTCAGCCAAAATGATGCCGATGTAGAACACCGCAACCTCAACGAAGTTGAAGCCGTCCTTAAAAAAGATGTTGTTCACTCAATGGAGAAAGGCGCCATTATTGGCGTTGTTTTATCAGCCGCCGTTTTAGCACTAGCCTACGTCGCAGGATGGACAGCCTCAGCAGCAGGCTGGATACCGTTTATTTTTCTATCTATAGTCATACTTGGCTTTTGTACATGGGAAGGCGGTTTATTTGGCATTCAAGAGCCTCACTACCAATTTAAACGTTTTGAAGACGCCTTGAAGCAAGGTAAACATGTATTCTTTGTTGATATCAATCAACAACAAGAAGACGCGCTAAATCGCATTGTCAAAAATCATGCAAACCTAGAAATGGCCGGCGAAGGTGAAGCAACGCCAGAATGGGTAGTAAGCTGGCAGACTAATTGGAAAGGCTTTGTAAAATCCATGCCCTGAATAATGCACTATTATTAATAAACTATGTCCACCAATAAAAAGCCGCGTTCTCGCGGCTTTTTATTGGCTAATACACATCAAACACTAGTAACTGTATAAAATTTTACCGACAATAGCCGCTGTCATTCTAGTTAGACCTATATCGTAATAAAGCCCTCTATCAACCCTCCATAGATAAGCCGTCATTCGATAATCACCTTTCATCAAACATGCTTAAATTATGATCATTGAAAAGCACCTAACTGTTACCGAAAAAACCGATGGCAACGCTCTCAATGTTCTTGCTGACAGTACCGACTTATCCAAACAACAACTTAAAAGCGCTATGCAAAAGGGCGCTGTTTGGATAGAGCGCGATAATAAAATACAGCGGCTACGACGCGGTAAGAAACAACTTCAAACTGACGACAAGCTACACCTTTATTACAATGAAGCAGTGCTAAATGAACAACCACTACCTGCAAAACTAATCGCCGACGAAGGTGATTTCAGCATTTGGTATAAACCCTACGGTGTGTATTGCCAAGGTAGTAAATGGGGCGATCACTGCACAATTAATCGCTGGGTTGAACAGCAGCTAGACAGGCCCTCTTTCATCGTCCATCGGCTGGACCGAGCAGCAACGGGGTTAATCATCATTGCCCACAAAAAAAATAGCTTAGCTATATTTAACCAACTCTTTCAACAACGAACGATCACTAAAAAGTATCGAGCCGTTGTTAATGGTATTTTTTCTTCCGCCGAAAAACCAATCACTATTGATAGCGATATTGACGAGAAAAAATCAATCAGCCACGTCCAATTAATTAATCATGACATAAAAAAACAATGCAGTTTAGTCGAAGTAAAAATCGATACGGGCCGCAAGCACCAAATAAGAAAACACTTGTCTGAATATGGATATCCTATTATTGGCGACCGCTTATACAACACAGAATATATAAAAAAAATCGCCTCATCAAAAACAATTAAAACGGCAATAAAAGACAATATAAACTTACAACTATGCTCCTGCTATTTGAGTTTTTTTTATCCTGAAAAGGGCGATTTGAAATTTTATCTAGATAGCAATTTAATGCTAAAATTATAGGCCGCAAGACTCACTTCACCGTAAAATCCTCTCACTTAAAATTAATTTTATCCATCTTAGCTAAAACTTAAAAACTTCATAAATTTGAAACATATATTTAATTTTTATGAAATATTTATTACTTCGCACGTCCAGTTAACAACTCTCCCTCAATCCTTTTAGTACTCCAATATATAAACCCTGCACGCATGTCACAAAACCTTCGCATTTGTGTAAATGTTTTGAAATATATGACTGATTAAATTCACTACAAAATTCATACAACTAATTAATAAAAACTTATCAATGCAGACCATATAAAAGATAAGCAGTAATTAATTGAGTTCAATAAATTAATTTTTAAAACATATAACGTATTGAAGCATGTCATCCAGAAGGCATCAAACCGAGGTATCAATGAAGAACTTAGCTTATCGATGTTTATCAGGCATAGTTATTTTCAGCTGCTCACTATCAGCCTTTAGTGCTGATGAACTGGCTGTTTATATCCATAAAGACGGCGAACCTGCAGCGGGACTAAACCTCAAATTAGACGATCAGCAAACAGAACTCGTCAGTGATGAAGGTTTTGCTTATTTCGACCTCAACGAAGGTCAGCACAGCATTCAGCTGCTTAATAGTAACGGTGAATTAATTCATAGCTTACGTTTTGATACTGCAAAGGGACAGTTAGCTGACGTTGCTTTAACACTAACAACCAATGCCGAACCTCAAGTAAAAATTGAAACTTACTTTCGTAGAGAGTCAGCGCTCAACCGCAATAACGGTGCTACTGGCGAAATCAGCGGACGGGTTACAACATTTGGCCAATCTGTTTCCGGTGCAATAATTGAAGCCATCGGTACTGAATACTCTACTTATACCGATGAAGATGGCTATTACTCTCTAATACTCCCTCGTGGCATCTACCGCTTAGATATTCAGCATGACTCAGTCGGCAGTCGTAAAATTAATGATGCCCGTGTTATCGCCAACGTCAACAAAAGCACGAACTACTCCATGCTTTATGAAACCAACGTTGTAGAAGAGATCGTGGTTATGTCGAAATATAACCCAACAGCATTTGAAGAAGACGAACGCTACTCAATCAGTGTTGTTGACACCATGGGCGCAGAAGACTTAGCCCGCTTTGGTGGGTCTGATATCGCCTTATCGGTTACACGTTTACCCTCAGTGACTATTCAAGACGGCAAGCACATTTTTATTAGAGGCATGGGCGGTCGTTATATTACGACCACATTGAATGGTGCAACGATGCCATCGACTGATCCTAACAAACGCAGCGTGCCACTCGACTTATTCCCCAGCAATATTGTTAGTCAACTCGACGTGCATAAAACCTTTACTGCCAACAAGCCCGGTGAAACCACGGGCGGTAACTTGATCATCAATACTCGTACGTTTCCTGAAGAAAGTACCGGGCGTTTAAGCATTAATCTGGGCATGGTGTCTGACCTTACTGGCGAAGATGTTTATAGCGATCCGTCAAAAGGTGACTGGGATGCTATCGGCTGGGACGACGGCACTCGCAAAGAATCTATTATTGCCTCTTCTATTTCAAAAGCGCTCAATACTGAAATAAATGACACCGCAATGACTACCGACTATTTGACCGATGAGGTTATTGTTGAGTTGAGTAGAATCGCCGCCACCGACTTACAAGACAATTTCGATCTTGCCAGAAAAAAAGTTAATCCCAATATCAGTCTAAACGGTAACTACGGTGATGTTTACTATCTCGGTGAAGATGAAAACGAACTGGGATTTTTTATAGCCGCTAATTATAAAAATAGCTGGTCCAGTAAAATCGAAGGCATCAACCGCAGTTATTCCAGCGGTAACATCAATGACGATTTTACCTTTAATGAATATTCAAACAATATCGATGCCAGCGGTTTATTTTCCATCGGCTTTAACATCGGCAGTAGCACCTACGAAGCTAACACCATTTTTTCTAGAACCACAGAGAGTAAAACGAAAGTTTCCGAAGGCCTCGATGGCGATGCAGTAGAACCTTCTTATAAGTACTCGATTGAATGGGTAGAGCGTCAATTTGTATCCCAACAATTTGTCGGTGAACACCTTTTTGGCGAAGAACAAAATCTCACCGCTGATTGGCAATTCACCATCAGCCAAGCTCAGCGCTATTCACCAGACCGCCGAGATGTAAAATTTAACCAAGAAAATACCAGCGATCCCTACAGCCTTGAAATTGGCAACCTTGTTCGACGCTACGATGACTTAACCGATGACAACATAGACTTCGGCACCAACCTAGAATACTTCCTTATGACGGACTCTACTGAGCACACGATTTCAGGTGGTGTTCAGTTAATTACTCGCGAACGTGATTCTAATTCTGCAAGTTATGGATTCAATACCAGCAGCACCGATGCTGATATTAATCTTGCGCCAAACTTATTGGTTAGTGATGTCATTAACGACGACAGCATTACCGGCGACACCTCTACCGGCTATGCCTTTGTTGATAAAACCTTACCGAGTGACAGCTATGAATCTGAAATGGATTTAAACAGCCTATATCTGTCTTACGATGCCTTTATCAATAACACTTATCAAATCATTACCGGTGTTCGCTACGAAGATTTTGACATGGTGACTGACACCTTCGAACTCATAGGTACGCAGGATGCGGTACAAGCATCAATCATCGAAGACATATTCTTACCCAGCTTAAGCTTTAATTGGTTCTACAGTGATGATCAGCAACTACGCTTTGCATTAAGCCAAACCGTGTCACGACCTGATTTTAAAGAAGCCTCTAACGCAACGTTCTATGACACTGAATTCGATATTCGCGTACGCGGTAACCCAGATCTAAAAGTATCAGAGATCATCAACGCTGATGCTCGCTGGGAAATGTATATGAGCGATACAGAGTCAATGAGTGTCGCCATTTTCTATAAAGATATAACTGATGCCATCGAACGTGTCGCCATCACCGCATCCGGAACCGTTGCCAACTCTCGTACTTTTGAAAACGCAGACACTGCAAAAATCATGGGTATTGAGTTTGATGGCCGTAAGGATTTCCCTCTAGATGACGCACTAAACCAAAACATTTTTGTTTCACTTAACGCCAGTATTATCGACTCAGAGGTTGAAGTTGAAGCAAGCTCAGCGCGTAAATTACAGGGCCAACCTGATTACACCTTTAACTTAATTTTAGGCTGGGACGATATTAAAACCGATCAATCTCTAACACTCCTATTCAACCAATCCGGTGAGAGCATTAAAGATGTCGGCATTAGCGGTAACCCTGATGTTATTGAAGAACCTCGCTTAGATCTAAACCTTAATTACAGCAAGATTTTTAACGACGAAATCACCTTAAAGATTAAAGCATCAAACCTGCTTAATTCAGACGTTGAATTTACTCAAGGTGACGAAATATTTCAACGTTACAAAAAAGGTATTCAACTTGAAGCCGGTATCGATTGGAGTTTCTAAACCAAAACATAACGTATAAATCATTTACAAAGTAAAACTTATTAAGAAAACCCTTTTATATAACTTGGAGAAAACCATGAAACTAAAAAAACTATTGCTCAGCTCAGCAATTCTAAGTGCTATCAGCGTGATGTATGGCTGTACTAGCGAAGGTGACGAAGCTGTCATCAACATCGAAAGCACTACCAACGCAACAGCGACTGTCGACAGCACTATTTCAGAAAACTGCCCTACTTGGTCATCTGCTCGCACTAAAATTGATGATACCGATGTTTGTCAGATTCCTTCTGAGATTTTAGAAAACCGTACGCTAGAAAGTGATTACATTTGGTACATGGCTAGCCGCGTTACTGTCGGTAATGGTAATAGCGAAATGTCTGTTACTGAAGGCACCTTAGAAAATGGGGACGCTGTTTTAGACGTTACATTAACCATCGAAGCGGGTACACAGGTACTTGCTAGTAGTGGTAGCTTTGCTAATTTGATTATTACTCGCGGTTCAAAAATTGAAGCAATAGGGTCAGCAGCTGCACCTATTGTATTCAGCTCTGATGATGATGGCGAAGACGGTGCTGGTGAATGGGGCGGCTTAATTATTCATGGTTATGCGCCGCATAACGAATGCCTAACGGCAGACAATGGCGCTGTAGCTTGTAACGTTGACTCAGAAGGCGAATCTGGCTTTGCTGGCGGCTACACCTCTGACGATGACAGCGGTCAGTTAAGCTACGTTGTTGTAACTGAAGGCGGTTATGAGTTTTCAACAGGTAACGAAATCAATGGTATTTCTTTTGTTGGTGTTGGCTCTGGTACGCAAGTCGATCACATTCAAGTTAACGGTAATGCTGATGACGGCCTTGAATTCTACGGCGGTACTGTTAATGCATCCTATGTTGTTTTAACCGGCAACCAAGATGACTCTGTCGACTGGGATGAAGGCTACCAAGGTAATCTTCAGTACGTTATCGTTAAGCAAACTTCAGACGTAGGCGGTAATGCTATTGAAGCTGATACAGAAGGTACTACTGACTTCTACTCTTTGCCTACTATCGCTAACGCCACCTTTATCGGTCACGGTTCTAAAGACACCTTGTTAGTGTTTAAGAAAAACTCGGGCGGTTTCTTACATCACTCAGTATTAACCAGCGATGCTGATTCGGTTATTACTACGTGTGTTGATACCTCAGACACTGACCAAGTTTCTACTGGCCTAGTCTTTAGCAATATTGTTGCTGACTGCACAACGTCCGGTGACATTAACTTAGTACCAGCGCCTATTGCTGAC
>CALBVI010000079.1 GCA_937969395.1 uncultured Spongiibacteraceae bacterium
ACGATTATCACTATCATGAAAGACCTGATTGCATGATCGAGCAAATGGACAACAAGGATCACAACCCCATTATTGGCTGGGGCTTTGATGGCTTCCCGCTGTATGGCAACAATAACCCCGACGGCACTGCTATTGCGGCAGGAACACTAGATGTCTGTAACGGTCAGTTGGATTCTACATTTGGTTATCGCTATCACACCTCAGATGAGTTCCCTTACATTATTCAGTGTTTGGTCGGCGAAGTTGGCGACTTAAATACAGTGCCTACCATCAGTATGGGCAGACCTATTGGAACACCTGTACTGGTGGAGAATTTGACCTTTGTACACGACAACGAAGGTGAAGGACTTTTAAGCTATAACTATGAAGGTGGTTCTTATTATCTTAAATCTACACCAACTGAGCGCCCAGGTTGTTTCGTCGTTGAATGGAATACGGTCACTAACGGTGGCGTTGTAGAATCAGGTGAGTATTGCCACGGTATTAGAACAGAAAATTCTCCTCCTCCTGAAGAGGGCGGAATGGGTGGTCCTCCTCCAGGGGGAATGGGCGCACACTAGAGTTCGCTATGTATAAATAATAAAGCCCGCTCTTTTTTTGAGTGGGCTTTTTTTTTGCAAATGCATTTTTATTAGTAACGCTAAAAGATAAATACTGTTAGTGAGCTTAAAACCTAAATGTTCTATTTAAGTTTTAAGTTCACTAACAAGGTGCTGAATTTATCGGGCTTGAGCTGGGCGATTGTTGCCTGCTCCGCTAACGTAGCCAACTTGGTCAGCAGTGCGTTGCCATTCAGCCATTAGCTCTTTCATTTGCTCAGGGTATTTAACCGCTAGATTAGTGGTTTCACTGGGGTCTAGACGAAGGTTAAACAGCTCCCAGCCGATTTGTGCGCTGGTCCTAATGAGTTTCCATTGATCCTTGTACAAGGCTTGGCTATACCAAACGGCGTCGGAGCCAGACGTGTGTTGCTTCGTTGTTGCTGCGCCCGTGACTAAGTCTGCAAAAGAAACGCCAGCAATAGGTAGAACCTTTTTACCCTTATATTCGGTGTTTGGTCGTTCTGCACCGGCTAGTTCTAAGAATGTCGGCATGAAATCCATAATGGTAATAAAGCGATTATCTATGCCGCCTTGATTGCCAAGTGTAGGATAGTGAATAAAAGCTGGTGCACGAAGGCCGCCTTCACTTTGAGACCCTTTTTGATATCGGTAAGGCGCTGTGTGTATATCGGCCCAGCCACCTATTGCTGCATATGAGTTTGCCCGACCGAGGTTTTCATAGCTGTTGTCGATACCTTCACGGTCGGTGCCGTTGCGTGGATCGGAACCATTATCTGAGGAGAAGACGATCAGTGTGTTGTCGTACTGGCCAGTTTCTTTCAGGTAGCTAATTAATCGACCGACATGATAGTCGAAGTTTTCTACCATGGCGGCGTATAGCTCCATGATTCGAGCTTCGTAACGCTGCTCTTCAGCCGTTAGCGTATCCCAGTCTTTGCCTCTGCGCGGATAATTCTCCAGTGAATAGCCGTCTTGTAAAACGCCCATTTGCTGTGCCCGCTGTAAGCGTTTTCGAAGTAGGTCGTCATAACCTAAGTCATAGGCGCCATCGTAGAGGTGCATGTAATCTTTTGGTACTTGTATGGGCCAATGCGGAGAGGTGGGTGAGTACCATGCAAAGAAGGGTTCTTTGTCATCTTTGTTGGCTTTGAGGAAACTCAGCATTTTGTCGGTATAGAGTTCGGTTGAATAAGCGCCTTCTGGAAATTTCACAAACTCACCGTCTTCCATATACAGTTCTGGATTTGTCGCGTTACTGCCATAGTAAAAATGTTCAGCAGAGCCGGGGGTAAGTACAAAGGAGGAGTCAAAGCCTCTCGCTTTGGGGTTTTGAGTAGCGTTGGTACCCAAATGCCATTTGCCTGCCATGTAAGTGCGATACCCTGCGTCTTGCATATGCTGTGGTAACGCCACTACTTCATCGCGTATAACCCGACCGCGACCAGAGGTGGCGCCGGCTTCGGTATAGGTGCCGCTCATCATCATGGTGCGCGTCTGTGAGCAGGCAGGGCCAACATGAAAGTTGGTAAGGCGCACGCCTGAAAGCGCAACGCTATCCAGATTGGGTGTGCGTATCTCGCCGCCAAATGAAGCGATATCGGTATAGCCCATATCGTCAGCGGTGATGACTAGAATATTCGGGCGAGGTGCTGGTGTGTCTGTTTCAGCAAAGGCCCCTGTTGCGGGTAGTACTAGCAGTAAGCCCGTTAATAAAGCAAAAACGGACGTGCTGTTACGGCCGATACGCGTTTGTTTAAAGCCTGTCATGGTGAGTCGAGTTTTCATTGTTGTTAGTTTCCCATGGTTATTTTGAGTTTATTATTTTTATAGTGGCATTGATTGCTTACTTTAGGTCGCGCCCTGGGCCAAATGCTTCAAGCGTGACGGAGTCTTCTAGTGCGATGTAACGGTGCTGAACATAGGCTGGTATGGTAATAAGCTCGCCCGGTTTTACGATAAATTCTTTGTCGCCCATAAAGGCTTTAATGCTGCCCTCTAACAGTAAAACAATTTCTTCATCAGCATGGTTGTGATCGGGTGTTGAGGTACCTTCAGATATTTCAATACGGCTCAGGCGAACCGTTGCCATGCCAACAGCGCGACCAAATATACCTGGGCGGAATTCTCGACCCTCCATCCCAAATAAATCGTGCACTTCCATCTCTGGCGTAATTAAAGGCTGCTGCGCAAGGCTAGAGGGGCTATTAAAAATAGCGGCGCTAATAAACAGTGAAAATAATAGCGACTTTGCAAGCGATAGAGTGCGTTGCTTTTTCATTATTATAAGCTCCTTAAAATAAGAGGGTTTGAAAAGGGCAGGGTCACAGTATCGATAACAAGGCAATAAATACAATTAAAAATACTTAAGTTGTACTTCAATTAAATTTCAGGTATGGGCGCGGAGGGAAGAGATAGGGGGTTTAGAGAGCGTACAGTGCTGCTAATAATCTCTCCTTTATTGTTAGTCATCATGTAATATCTGATGATGTGAATTTTAAACCAGTGGATTACTTTAATAATGAATACCTTACTAAGTCCTGAAGAAATAAGAATTATTGGTTGCTTGATGGAAAAGTCGGTTACAACGCCCGATCAATATCCGCTAACATTGAATGCATTGACTAACGCCTGTAATCAAAAGTCGAGCCGGCAGCCGGTGATGAATTTGGAGCCAGGTGAGGTGCAGCGTATTTGTCATCAGTTAAAGGAGAGGCGGATGATAAGGATAGAAGAAAATTTTAAGAGTAATACAGAAAAATATTCACAATTGTTTTGCAATGTAATGCTGGGTAAAAATCAATTTGATCCCGCTGAGTACGCCATTATTTGCCTGTTATTGTTGCGCGGCCCGCAGACGCCTGGTGAGTTGCGCAGTCGTAGCGGCCGTTTGCACAGCTTTGATGATAATCAGCAAGTAGTAGATTCGCTTGATGCGTTGATGGCGCTTGATAGTGGTGCAATTGTTGCGCGATTGGCACGACAAGCAGGGCGTAAGGACCATGAGTACACTCATCTTTTTGCCGGAGACGTTGAGTCTGTTGCTGAGGATGTAGCTATAGACTCGCGAGTTTCCACGGCCGCTAAGACTCAGACAATGAATAATCAGGAATTGGATCAGCTCAAAACTCGCGTTGCCGTTTTGGAAAAGGCATTGACTGAGTTAGCGGGACGATTAGGTGAAGAGCTAGATCTGACAAAAATAGCGACAGACTTGAATCTTTCTAACGATTCTAATCAATAGTTTGTGTTTGTCGTTTTGATGAATATATTCGCCACTAAGCGGTAAAGAGCCCTATATGCACGAAGTTAATCCTTTACAGAGTTTGTTGTTTTTTTTATTTGCAGCGGTTGTTTTTGTGCCTTTCTTTAGGCGTTTTCGTTTAGGCGCCATTTTGGGTTATTTATTTGCAGGCGTATTAATCGGCCCAGAAGTACTTCACCTCATCTCCGAGCCGGAGAGTGTTTTACATTTTTCTGAAATTGGTGTGGTCTTTTTATTATTTGTTATTGGCCTAGAACTTAACCCAAACAAACTTTGGAAAATGCGATCGCAAATTGGCTTGTTAGGGGGAGGGCAATTATTGGTTAGCACGCTTATTATCGCGATTTCTTTATATGTAATACCTATCGGTTGGCAATATGCCGTTATTATCGGCCTTGCCTTAGCGTTATCGTCTACTGCCTTTGCTATTCAGCTAATGGCCGAAAAAGGCATTCTTGCATCGGCTAATGGTCGTCGTGGTTTTGCGATTTTGCTGATGCAGGATTTGGCGGTTATTCCTATTTTATTAATCGTGCAAGCTTTTGGCGATAGCTCGCTGAGTGATCAGGCACCTTGGTGGTATGGGGTGTTGGCGATTACTGCGCTTTTATTAGTAGGGCGCTTTTTGCTTAATCCGCTATTAGGTGTGGTCGCCAGTTTTGGTAGCCGAGAAACGATGACAGCAGCTGCGTTATTTATTGTAGTCGGCGCAGCTTATTTGATGGATATCGCTGGTCTATCGATGGGAATGGGGGCATTTATTGCCGGTATGATGTTGGCCAACTCTCATTTTCGTCATCAGTTAGAAACGGATATTGAGCCTTTTAAAGGGCTGACACTTGGTTTGTTTTTTATTGCTATTGGCATGACCTTAAATATCGAGTTGCTACTAGCGAATCCCTTATTAATTTTGGCTTTGGCCTTAAGTTTGATGATCGTTAAAGCGTTAGTGATCGCTGGTTTGTTACGCGCAGCTCATGTTGATTGGCGCTCAGGTTTTTCCGTGGGTTTGATGTTAAGTCAGGGCGGGGAGTTTGCCTTTGTGATTATGGGGCAGGCGAATATGCTGAATATTCTTCCTGTTCCGATGATAGAGATGACGAATTTGGTAGTTGGTATTTCAATGGCTTTAACGGTGCCATTGGTTGCACTGTTCACTGTGATAGCTCAGCAAAGCTCGAAGGCCGGCGAGGAAGAGCAAGTGCTGCCGGTTGTGGAGCAAGAGTCTGAAGTGTTGATTTTAGGTTTTGGTCGCTTTGGTCAAATTACCGGTCGAATCTTAGCGGCAAACCATATCCCTTTTACGGCGTTGGATAATAACCCCTCGCATATTAATTTTATTAAACACTTTGGCAATAAAATTCACTTTGGCGATATTACCCGACTCGATGTATTACGAGCAGGCGGCATAGAGGGTATTAATACTATATTGCTGAGCGTAGGCGATGGCGATAAGGCGTTACAAGTATTAAAGATAATCAAAGATCACTTCCCCGATAAAAAAGTCATTGTGCGCGCCCGCAGTCGAATGAACTATTTGCAATTAAAGCATGCCGGTGCGGACACAGTTATTCGTGAGCTTTTTTCAGGTAGTTTAGATGCGGCGACAGAGACGTTACTCGCTCAGGGATATACCACCAGTGAAGCGATTAAAACAACAACAATGTTTAGAGCCCATGATGAGCACTTGCTTGAAGAGGCTATTGAGCATCACGATAATTTTGATAAGTTAATTGAGATTGGTAAACAAGGTCGTTTGGAACTAGAGCAATTATTTAATCAAGATAAAGACGAAATTTCGTAAGTGATAAATAGGTAATATTATGAGCTGGTTAAATTTAATTATTATAGGGCTAGGGAAATTGTAATAAAAATAGTCTAGGTATTTAACTTATGACTATTTATGATAGATAAAATTTTTAATAGCTACGTAATAATAAGGGTTTAATATGGCCTGTACTACGATAAAAAAAATCGTCCCCGCTTTAATGCTAGCCGCTACCAGCGTCATTTCATGGCATGCCTCAGCTCATCATTCATCAGCACCTCACTTTGATAAGAGTATAGATCTGGTGATTGAGAATGCTGCTATCGTTGAATGGAAGTTTGTTAATCCACATTCATATCTTTATTTTGATGTTACTAATGATGAGGGTGAATTGATTCATTGGCGTTGTGAATCTACTGCTGCGACGATGCTTCGTCGAAACGGTTGGACAGCTGAAACATTAGCGCCCGGTCAAAAAGTAACTATTAAGGGCGAGCCTGCAAGACGTGAAGAGAATGTTTGTAGTCTTACATCGATTACACTTGATGATGGTACTGTCATTGGGCGAACTGATAATGTTGCTGGTGTTATCGGTGCCGACATTGCCGGTTCAATCGCTGGAGGAGCAGCCCCTGTTAATCGGCCAGTAAAACTAAGTAATGGTCAGCCCAATATTAGCGGTACTTGGTTAACATTATCATTTGGTCCTGGATCTAAAGGAGGAGAGCCACCACCTAATTTACAAGGTAGTCCGACGTGGGGTGGCTATGAGTTAACACCGGAGGGTTTAAAGCTAGCTGAAAATTACGATGTTCGTTTTGATGATCCTAGCTTACATTGCCACCCTATTAATATTATTGAAGGCTGGAATCACGATCAAAACGTTAATGAGGTTTTTCAATACGATGACAAAATTGTGCTGCAATATGGCTATGTTGATTTTGTTCGCACAATCCATTTAGATTTAGATAAACACCCTGACAATATTATGTCTAGCACAGCAGGCCATTCAATCGGTCGTTGGGAAGACGATGTATTAGTGGTTGATACCGTTGGTTTTGAGCAAGGTTTGTTATTGCATCAAGGTGGAGTTCATCACTCTGAAAATATGCATGTTGTTGAACGCTTCCATCGGGATAACGAAGCTAATGAATTGGTTCGAGAATACGCTATCAGTGATCCTGATTATTTTGTTGGCCTACGTACAGGTGTCGATTATATGGAGATGACTGACGTGCCTTACGTGCCGTTTAACTGTGTTGAGTTGAGTGGTGCTAATAATCAGCGGCCAGAATAATTTATAAGCATAAAATCATTCTACGTTATCTTTTTTTGTAAGAGTTTTAATATAATGCCGAATAATATATACGGCATTATAGTAGAGCTAACATTAATCTCTGCTTGCGGGTTGTCAGACGCGGTAATTGGCAAATAAAAATGAATGAAGTGTCGAGCACACAGTGTGCTACTGAGTCGTTTAAAATTATCGGCTATCTCTAGAATAAGAAGGTTAAATTATATGCGTATTATTTTTTGTTTGATGTTTTGTAGTTTTTTCGCATCGGCATCATTTGGTCACCACTCTTTTGCTGCTACTTTTGGCAACGATGTTATTACTGTTGAGGGTGTTGTTGAAGAATATAGGTTTAGTAATCCTCATGTGATTATTTATTTTAATGTTATCGGTGAAGATGGCATTAAGACGCGTTGGATGACTGAGGGGCAAGCGGCCACCACTATGCGTCGCAGGGGGTGGAAAAAAGATTCTATAGTCGAGGGTGATTACATTCGTGTTACCGGTAATTCATCACGTAATGGATCACCTATGGTGTCCACAGATAATTTAGAATTTATTGACCCATCGAATGGTAACGTTATTGGTGTTCCTGGAGGCGAAGTCGATAATAAAGAAGTGGCAACCCTAGCGCCGCTGCAGATGACTGATGGTAGGCCGAACGTAACTGGTGCGTGGCGGCGTATTGCTTCAGGTCGGCCGGATGATCCATCAGGAGCGCCCCTAAATGCAGCAGGTAAAGCACTGCAGGATGTTTTTGATCCTATCATTGATCCTCAAGTTCAGTGTGAACCACCTGGCTTAGTTCGACAAGCTGCGGCAACGCCTCACCCTGTTCGTCTTACTCAATACGATGATCGTGTAGTGATTGCCTATGAAGAGTACGGTAGCGTGCGCACGGTTTATTTCGATGATGCATCGACTGATGTGAATGTTAGTGAAGGCTTAACAGCATTAGGTGAATCTAAAGCACGTTACGAAGGTCAGAAATTAATTATCGAAACAACGAATCTGTTAGCTAATCTTACCGGCACCAACGGCAATGCATTGAGCGATCAAACAACGACTGTTGAAACTTACTACCGTAATCAAGATGATAAAGGTATGTCATCACTCTCAATGGATATGGTGATTACTGATCCAGGCCATTTGAGTGAATCTTGGGTGCTTAGTTGGACAAAATTTTATCTTGATGATTACGAATTTATTGCTGTTGATTGTCTGCCGCCGTTAAGTCATTAAACGGCGGTTTATCTTTAATGATGCTAACGTATCGTTTTTGAGAATCTTAGACATTCTACGGTTTTCAAAACGGTACGGGGTAGCGTTGAATGACCGCTGCTATTTCAGCTAAAATTTCATCAGAAAGTTTCAGTTGGTAAGCCGCAATATTTTCTGTGAGGTTATCCAGTGAAGTTGCGCCAATAATGGTTGAGGTGACCCCTTCAAATTGATACACCCAGGCTAAACTCATTTGTGCCAGACTCATACCGTGTTTTTTTGCTATTTGATAATAGGCCTCAATGGCGTCATGCGATTGTGAGGTGTCGCGAAAAATGCCGTTACGTTGCACCATTGTCCAACGCGTATTTTCGGGTCTGGCACCATTGCGATATTTGCCTGAAAGTGCGCCGCCGGCAATAGGTGACCAAGGCA
>CALBVI010000080.1 GCA_937969395.1 uncultured Spongiibacteraceae bacterium
TGATGTGCTGGGTACTGATAGTAGTTTTAATGGCAATAAATTATTTCTTTCTTATGAGGATAGAATTGGCAGTGCCAGTATTTTTGCTTCTTATAATCGCTTGAAAAATGATAGTCAGCCGATGACTAATTATTATCTGAATGCATCGGAGGCCCAGGTGCTTGATGCTGCCGGTGTTACTGGTTATATCGAAGGAAAGGATGATAGTGGTGATGAGGTCATCTATATCGGTGACTCTGGTGCGGAAAATTCAGCAACAGATTTATATAAATTAAAGCTTGGTTACGATTTAGGTGAGGTGCAGTTGCGCGGAACCATCGCTTATGAAGAGCGGACGCGGGAGGTTTTCGACAAAAATAATTATTTAGTCGATGCCAGTGGTGAGACCTATTACGGCGCAGGTAATTCGAATTTTGATGAGCGTTCGCAACAACGCAATAGCTTGCTATTAGGTGTCGGTATTAGTGGTACTTTAGGATCGGGTTGGATTTATGATGTTTATGCAACGGATTTTGAAATTATAAAAGATGATGAGATTCGCAGCGGCTTAAACCCTGATGATCCCGATTTTGGATCCCGATCTGGGCGTCTTACTGATAGTGGTGATACTGGTTGGAATACATTAGATATTAAATTGGGTACTGAAAATTTATTCGACAATGACGCGATGCGTTTATCGGTCGGTTATTTTATGGATGACTATACGCTTAATATTGATCCATCTAATATTGATGCAGTATCCGGTGAATTTGTTAGTGAACGTTCTGATAGTCGCGGTAATACCAGTACTCAGGCCTTATTTGCGCAGTGGGGCTTGGCGATGAATTCACAATGGGATTTAGCGCTTGGTTTGCGTTATGAAGATTGGGAGACAAGCGATGGCTTGTATAACGATACTGTAGCGCCTAGTCGTTCTAAGTCAGGTGCTTCACCGAAATTTTCCTTAGCGTATATGCCGAATGATAATTGGACTGTTCGTTATTCATTAGCTAAAGCGTTGCGCTTTCCACTTTCTGAAGAGCTTTATCGCAATGAAGAGGCGACGACTAGTTTTATCGTTTCTGACGCAAGCCTTGCACCTGAAGATGGTGTTTTTCATAATTTAACCATTGATCGTGAAATCGATGGCGGTTTAGTTCGGGTCAATCTTTTTTATGATGTTGTGAGTGACACTATTTATAATCAAACCGGCACAATCAATGATGGTGGCACCAATGTCAGTGTATCGACGTTTCTGGCGATTGATGAGGTTGAAACCAAAGGTATTGAGTTGGTTTACAATCAAAATGAATGGCTAGGGACTAAAGCTAGCTTACGCTTTAATACCTCTTATATCGATGCAACGATTACTGAAAACTCGGCCAATACCGATATCGAAGGCAACGATGTACCGCGTGTTCCTGCATGGCGAGCCAATCTTATGCTTAGCTATTCTGTTACTCAATCTGTTGATTTAAGTACTAGCTTTAGATACGCGAGCGATTCTTTTGGCGATTTAGATAATACCGATACTGAGAGTCAGGTTTATGGTGCTATTGATCGTTATTTTTTCGTGAATGCTAAAGCGAACTGGCAGCTTAATGATCATGCATCACTTTCTTTTGGTGTAGATAACATTTTTGATGAGTTGGCTTATGTTGCACATCCATGGCCATCACGTACGTTCTATTTAGAAGGCAAATACAGCTTTTAATGGATAGATTTTAAATTTAAAAAAGTAAAAAGACAAAGTCGATATGGTAAAAACGCTAGTTACAGGGGCATTGCTAATGCCTCTTTTGTTAATGTCTTGTTTTTCATACGCCGCATCAAATTCGAATGCAGCGTTAGCGTTTGAAAAAACAAGTACTTGTGATGCTGTTATTCATCCCGATTGCGGCAATACGCCCAATGCGTTTATGGCAGAAGATCAAATGCTGTGGGTTGTGTTTGAGCAGAATGATCATGTCTATTTTACCCGCTCTAATGATTTAGGTGAGAGTTTTGGTTCGCCGATAGCTGTTAATCAACAAGCAGAAAAAATTTATACCAACGGTGAAAATCGTCCTAAAGTTGCTAGAGGAAATAATGGCGAAATCTATATTTCTTGGACGCAAAAAACCGATGGCATGTATACCGGCAATATTCGCTTTAGTCGTTCTGTCGATGACGGTAAAACGTTCTCGACGCCTATTACTATCAACAACGATGGCTTGCTAACCAGTCATCGCTTTGATGTGCTGCAAGTTACCAAGTCTGGAAAAATTTATATTGCATGGTTAGATAAACGTGATTTGGTGGCAGCAAAAGAGGCTGGTGATGATTACAGCGGTGCAGCGTTATATTTTGCAGCGTCTGATGATGCCGGCGTCAGTTTTGTTGAAAACTATAAGGTGGCAGACAATAGTTGTGAATGTTGTCGGATTGCTGCGGCTGTATATGGAGAAGATGAAGTTGCCGTTATGTGGCGACATATATTCGATGGCGGAATTAGAGATCATGCCTTTGCCGTGCTCAGTGCTGACGGTGAGGCAGGCTATGGTAGAGCGACGTTTGATAATTGGAAGATTAATGCCTGCCCTCACCACGGCCCAGATATTATTCCTGCACTTTCGGATAGTGCTGATAATTCTCATAACAAAGCCAATAATTATCATATGGTTTGGTTCAGTAATGGTAGTGATCAAAAAGGCATTTATTATGGTTTGCAAGATACCGCTAGCGGCAGTCAATCACAGTTGTATTCTGTCGACGCTGCGGCCAGTGCCAGTCATCCGCAAATAGCCAGTGATGGTCAGCGCTTATATATTGCATGGAAATTATTTGATGGTAAGCAAACCCATATAAAGTTAGTTGTTTCTAATGATGGCGGAGCTAGCTGGGTGGATAAAGGCACTTTGTTAAGTACTGCTGATAGTTCAGATCACCCTTTGTTAATTGAATCAGGGGAGCAGGTTTATATTACATGGCATACAGCTAATGAAGGTTATCGTGTTAAAGCTATTTAAGCAGATGCTTAGTTTATTGCGTTCGTTGCCATCAAAAGCGCTGATTTTTTCTGCAGTAGTTTGGGGAGCGTGTTCAGTGTTGTATGTCTTAGGTAGTAATAGTGTAGCCACTAATAATTTAGAGACTCATATTTTTGATGCGACTGCCTTAGATGCGAATACTTTAAAAGCAAAACCATTTTATCACGACAGTCTTAAAGGTATTGAGAAGAGCTATCAAGGAAAGCCCTTTTTGTTATCGGTTTGGTCTCAGGAATGTGCGCCTTGCATGAAAGAGCTTAAAGCCTTTGGAGAACTAAAGGCTGAACATCCAGACTTTAATTTGGTACTGATTTCAACGGACGCTATTGAGCACACCTCGCAAATAGTGAAGCTCTTGTCAGATTTTAATCTAACCGGTAAAGCTGATTCATGGATTTATGCGACGGACAGAACTGAACAGTTGCGCTATAGCATCGATCAAAATTGGTATGGTGAAATGCCCCGGTCTTACTTTTATGATAATCAGGGAAATAGACAGGCAACCAGTGGTCTATTATCAAAAAAAATACTGGATGAATGGGTTAGTAAAAACGTTTATTAATTGCCTGCCGAATCATCGTTCGATGATCGCGTATATTTAATCCTATCGCGTATATTTAATCCTCTTTCTTAATAGCTTAATAGCTTAATAACCAGTTCATAGTCTGCTAGAGATAATTTTTCTAATTACGCACGACAAAAATATGCGGTGTTAAAAGTTAGCTGCTAACTATCGAAGAAGAACTAAGTGATGTTTTTGTGTGGCGGGATTATCGCCAAATAAAGTCAGTAATAGTATTAATATTTGTAAGCTGATAAACGTTTAATATCATTTGTAGTTATGCCCGCCGAATGTAAATGTGTTTGTATTATGTTTTTAGTGTCAAATATTCGTTTAAATTTAGATGTTAGATGAAAGTATGTAACTGAGCTGATAGGGTGCTTATCTAAATTTATCATTGATAAAAATAATAATAAGCTATAAGTTTTTGATTGATAGCAGCGTGATCTTTTATCAATGACAACTGCCATTTCTGATATCTATAGCCTGACTTTTAAAAAGGAGATTGCCTTGAAGGGTTTTTCATGTGCTGCAACGTCAATCATATTGTTTCTTGTACTAAGTACTACGGCGAATGCAAAAGATTATGTCGGCGGAAATTTTCGCCTTAAAGCTCCTCTCGATGAGTCAAAATCCTATTGTTTTGATTTGTTCGGTTTTGGCCCAACAGTCGACTTGGCAGAGCCTGTTGCCGCTCATACTTGTAAAAATGAAGGCTGGCGTGATGCTACCTTTACCGTTGATTATCCAGAGCAGGGGCAAATTTATTCACCGGATTATGGTCTGTGTTTAGAAGCTGCAAATCATGTGCGTGTAGCGCACTTATTTATGAAGACGTGTTCTGATTCAGAACTGCAACGTTTTATTTATCGTGAAAATCAAACGCTAGAAGTTATTAATTCCAATAGTACGGCAAAAAACTGTGTTGTTGTCCATCCGGCTAGTATTGCCATTGGTGGAGCGGGTCATCTTAGACGCGAAATCTACATGTTACCGTGTGCTTTAGTAAAGGATTTAGAATTGGCGCAATGGCTGTTGCCAGAAAGTGGCGAGGGACTTGCTGAGCCTGAAAATTCATCTGTCGATAGCAGTGTGCAAGCTATTACTCAGTCTGCGGATGTAGCGCTATATATCAGATCCTGTTCACGTTGCCATGGTCAAATGGCCGAGGGTATTGAAGCCATGCAGGCACCAAAATTAGCGGGGTTATCTGCGGCATACCTTGCTCGGCAATTCCATTACTTTCTATCGGGCGTCAGAGGCGGCAACGAAAATGAACGCTGGGCAAGTCAAATGACACACTACGTCTCCGAAATGAGTCAAAGCCAGATAGCGCTTATTGATGATGTATCAACGTATATAGAAAGCATGGACGATGTAGTGCTTGAGTCGACCCTTGAGGGTAATGTCGTCAAGGGTGAGCAGATTTATCAAGCGAACTGTGTTCTATGTCACGGCGAATCAGGCATGGGAATCGACTCACTCAATGCGCCAAAACTTGCCGGTATGTCGGACTGGTATTTGTTTAGGCAAATGCAAAAATTCCGTGACGGCAGACGTGGTGATTCATCTGAAGATCAGTACGGTGCGTTAATGGTTCCCTCCGCTAAAGCGCTGAAAGATGAGCAGGAAGTAAAAGACGTGATTGCTTATATTAATGCGTTGAGAAAATAATCACTCGATACTGTAATTAATGAAGCTGAGTATATATGAGATTAGTTGATGACTAACTTCATATATACATAAGATGGAAATGGAATTCTATGCGATATTTTTTATTGGCTTTTTTGTTGGGTCTTTATTCCTGTTCAATAATCCAAGATAGAAGTTTTTCAGCTCTCCAACTAAAAGCTAGTGATGGTGATAGGCAGGCGCAATATGACCTTGGCTATCGCTACCGCAAAGGTATCGGTGTTCAACAAGATGATGAGAAAGCATTTTATTGGTTTTCTAAATCAGCAGACCAAGGTTTAATTGATGGGTTTCATTATGTAGGTTGGATGTATAGCAACGGCAAAGGCGTAGAGCTGGATCATCGAAAAGGATTTTATTGGGAATTAAAAGGTGCTGAAAAAGGCCAGGTCAAATCCGAAGCTAATGTCGGCAATATGTACATGCGAGGCAACGGTGTCAATAAAAACTATACACTTGGGATGGAGTGGTTACATAAGTCAGCAGCAAAAAATAATGCTCATGCACAAAATTCTATAGGTATTGTTTATCGAGAAGGTTTAGGTGTTAAGCAAGATGATGAGCAGGCGTTTCAGTGGTATTTGAAAGCTGCAAAACAAGGCGAGCCAGCAGCTCAAAGTAATATTGCGTCACTTTACATGAACGGAGAGGGTGCCGAAAAAAATATTAAGAAAGCATTATATTGGAAGAAAAAATGTGTTGATCAAAATTTTCCTATTTGTTTGTATGAATATGCGCTTTGGCATAGAAATGGAATAGGTGTTGAGAAAAACCATAAAACTGCTTTCGAGTTATTCTCAAAGGCTGCAGAGCAAGGTCACGCCCCGTCAGTCAATTATATTGGGGTTATGTATGATAACGGCCAATTTGTCAGTCTCGATTACGATAAGGCTATGGCTTGGTTTTTAAAGGCCGCAACAAAGGGTGATAAGCATGCTCAGAATAATATTGGATTAATGTATCGTTCAGGTCGAGGTGTTAAAAAAGACTATCAAAAAGCGCTTGATTGGTTTAAAAAAGCGCAGAAAAATGGAGATATAAGCGCCAATACCAATATAGGAGTTTTGTATTTTGAAGGTCTTGGCGTGGTTAAAAATTATGATGAAGCGATTAAATGGTTTATCAAAGCTGCCGAACTTGGCGACATTAAGGCTCAGATGTTGTTAGTCAAGTTATATCGAGAGGGAAAGGTTATACCGCAGGATACGGAGAAATCAATTTATTGGTTTAAGAAGGTAATGAAGGGCAAAGTATTAAGAGGTTAATTAAGCTTACAAGAAATTAAAATGTTAGATGATGAGGTTTTTTTGTAACTGCGGAAGTTAACTAAAGATATTCTGAAAATAACATTATAGGGTTGCATCGTTATGCAACCCTATAATGTTTATCAATTACTTAGTGTCAGGTGTCATACCCTTTAGGTACTTAAACAAATCACTATCTGTAGATAGTACCAGCGTTGTACTGTCGCCGATCATATCGGGGTAGGCAGCCATGCTTCGAGTGAATTCATAGAATTCTACTGACTCTTTACTTTGATTGTAGGCTTGCGCATAAATCTCAGTTGCTTTTGCATCAGCCACACCGCGAATCTCTTCCACTTCTCGATAAGCTTCAGATTGTATTTTGTTTAGCTCGCGAACCCGATTGCCTCGTATTCTTGCTGCTTCACCATTACCTTCTGACAGAAAACGCTCTGCAATTTGACGACGTTCACTAATCATGCGGTCGTAGATTTTTGGTCGTACGCTTTCGTTGTAGTTGATCCGTTTAAAGCGAATGTCGAGTAACTCGATACCAAACACACCAACTTTTTCTGCGGCAGCGGCAAAGATTTCTTGCTCGACTAATTTACGTCCTTTTTCAATCGGCACGAGAGCGCCCATATCGGCATCTTGATCTGTCGTTGACAGTGTGGCGTCACGCAATGGCACGCGATCCTTAGAGGTGCGGATAATCTCAATCAGCTCGTGTTTGGCGACGGCATTGCGGGTTTCACTACCAAGAATGTCATCCAGTCTTGATTGTGCGCTGCGCTCATCACGCAAGCGTAAAAAATACTGTAACGGATCAACAATGCGCCAGCGAGCAAACAGATCAACTGAAATGTACAGTTTATCTTTAGTTGGCATATCTGATGGTGCGCCATCCCATTCCAGTACGCGCTTATCAATAGGATTAATTTCTTGTACGAAAGGAATTTTGAATTTAAGACCAGCCTCAACAACGGGCTCGCCAACCGGCTTACCAAATTGAGTAATGATAACTTGTTCGACTTCATCAACGGTGTAAATTGAATTGAAAAATACAAAAGCACCGATGGCAACAATCAACAATAATACAAACTGTTTAATGCTATTCATTATTGAGCTCCTTTCTGAGCGTCAAGGTTGAGTAAGGGCAGTAAGCCAGTCATTTCATCATCAACCAAAATTTTAGATTGGATGCTCGGTATTACGTCTTGCATAGTTTCAATGTAGATACGACGACGTGTTACTTCAGGTGCTTTTTGATATTCAGTAAATAAGGCATTGAATCGTGCAGCATCACCTTCCGCTTCGTTAATACGCTTAAGTCTGTAACCGTCCGCCTCGCGAATACGCTGATCTTTTTCACCTTCGGCTAAGGGAATAACTTTGTTGTATTCTCTGCGGGCTTCATTGATCAGTTTTTCTTTTGATTGCTGAGCTTGGTTAACTTCGTTAAATGATTCTTGCACGGGTCTAGGTGGATTAATATTTTTTAGCTGTACCTGATCAATACTGATGCCCATCACATACTTACTCGACAACTCCTGCATTTTGACGAGGGCATCGACTTCAATTTCTTGGCGTCCGATGGTGATAACTTCATCGACGGTTCTATCACCGACAACTTCTCTCATTACTGATTCAGAAACATAACGCAGTGTTTCACCAGGCTCACGTACTTCGAATAAGAATTTAACCGGGTCTGATATACGGTATTGAACGACCCACTCGACGAGTGCAGCGTTAAGGTCACCAGTAACCATCTGTGTTTCAAGGCCATTGCGAGTCCCTTGATAGGGGTTGGTCGCGCCAGGGGTTACAAAACCGAACTCTTGCTTTAACTGCCGTTTAACCGGAACAATCACTGCGTTATCAACGCCTAG
>CALBVI010000081.1 GCA_937969395.1 uncultured Spongiibacteraceae bacterium
GTTGGTAATGACGACTTTAAGCGGGTTTAAAACCGCCATAGCGCGAGGCGCATTTTGATTTAAGTTGTCGCGGATAAAAAATTCGAATTGAGCGATATCAACAACGCCATCAGTTTTAGCAACGGCGAGACTATCGCAAAAATTGCGTAGTGCGACAGCAGGATAACCTCGGCGGCGCATCCCAGAAATGGTTGGCATCCGCGGATCATTCCAGCCGTTCACGACGTTGTCATCAACCAGTTGTTTTAACTTACGTTTACTGGTGACGGTGTAATTAATATTTAAACGACCGAATTCAAATTGCCTTGGCTTGCTCGGCAAAGGTAGATTCTCAATAAACCATTCATAGAGAGGCCGATGATCGGCAAACTCTAATGTGCAAACCGAATGGGTTACGCCTTCGATGGCATCTTCTTGTCCGTGTGCAAAGTCGTATGAGGGATAGATGCACCACTTATCACCGGTTTGATGATGTGACTCTTTGCGTATGCGATACAAAATGGGATCACGCAGATTCATATTAGGGGAGGTCATATCGATTTTGGCACGCAGCACGCAAGCACCTTCGTCAAAATCGCCAGCACGCATTTTTTCTAACAAGGCTAGATTTTCATCAGCACTGCGATCACGATAGGGACTGTTTTTACCGGGCTCTGTTGCCCAGCCGCGATACTCGCTTGCTTCACTTGCGCTTAAGTCACAAACATAGGCGTTGCCTTGTTCAATTAAGTGGATCGCCCACTGGTAGAATTTCTCGAAATAGTTAGAGGCATAGCGTACTTCACCGGCCCATTCAAACCCCAGCCAGTTAACATCCTCTTTTATAGCATCAACGTATTCCTGCTCTTCTTTGCCTGGGTTGGTGTCATCAAATCTAAGATTACATTCGCCGCCATAAGTCTGGGCAAGGCCAAAATTTAAACAAATGGCTTTAGCGTGGCCAATGTGTAAGTAGCCATTAGGTTCCGGTGGAAAGCGAGTGACAACCTTTTTAATCGTCCGGCTCTCTAATTCTTGCTCAATCAAGCTAGCGATAAAATTAGTAGGTTTAACCGGGGTGTCGACTGGGGTGTTGCTTGTATCAGTATTGCTCATTAATAATCCAGCTTATTGTAAGACCATGTGATCGATATAGGAGATAGTGGTTTCTCCAGCAAGGCAAAACGATTATTATAGCGCCTTTATCTTTCGGATTTAATAGGACAAACACACTCATGGTTATTCTTAAGACAAATTACGGTGATATCACTGTTGAACTTGATTATGAAAAAGCGCCAAAATCAGCTGAAAACTTTGCGCAATATGTTAAAGATGGCTTTTACGACGGTACTATTTTCCACCGCGTTATCGATAACTTCATGATTCAAGGCGGTGGTTTTGAGTCTGGCATGGTACAAAAAGAAACGCGCGGTGTTATCGATAACGAAGCTGATAATGGCCTAAAGAATGATCAGGGTACATTGGCGATGGCTAGAACCAATGATCCACATTCTGCGTCTTCGCAGTTTTTTATCAATGTTAAGGATAACGACTTCCTTAATCATACCGGTAAAAACTCTCAGGGCTGGGGTTATGCTGTTTTTGGTAAAGTGACTGACGGCATGGAAGTGCTTGAAAAAATTAGAGCCGTTTCAACAACATCTGCTGGCGGTCATCAGGATGTGCCGGCTGAAGACGTTGTGATCGAAAAAGCTGAATTGAGCGAGTAAAGCTTAGTCCTATGACAACATTATTTATCTCAGATCTACATTTGGATCCCTCGCGCCCGGATACACTCCGGGCGTTTTTGGATTTATTGGCAGGCGAAGCTCGCTCTGCTGATGCCTTATACATTCTCGGTGATTTTTTTGAAGCGTGGCTGGGAGATGATGATGACTGTGAGTTGGGCGGCGTTGTTTCGGCGGCATTAAAGGCGTTGAATGAAAGCGGCGTTCCAATCTATGTATTGCATGGTAATCGTGACTTTTTGATGGGGACTGATTTTTGTCAACGTGCTGGCTGCGAGTTGCTACAAGAGCCGGTTAAAATCGATCTTTATGGTAAGCCGATTTTATTGTTGCATGGTGATAGTCTCTGTACTGAAGATCACAGTTACATGGAGTTTCGGGCAATGGTCCGCAACCCTCAATGGCAACAGCAATTCTTAGCGAAGCCATTAGTTGAGCGTAAATTAATCGCTCAGCATATGCGTGACGCGAGCAGGCAAGCGAATAGCAATAAAGCCATGGATATTATGGATGTTACTCAAAGTGAAGTGCTTAAGGCGTTTGATGGTTATGAGGTGGATGTAATGATTCACGGCCATACTCATCGTCCTGATACGCATAAATATGAGCTGCCCGCTGGCATCGCTACACGTGTTGTATTGGGTGATTGGGAGCAATATGGTTGGATATTACGCTATCAAAATGATCATGCTTATCAGTTAGACAAATTTCTTATTCCTACAGCGTAAAGTATTGATCGCTTAATTGTCCTACCGGTTATCTTATTTTTAATCTCTTTCTTTAGCTGAGTCATTATTAATTTATGATTCAGCTCAATATTTGTTCGTCACGCTTGAAATAAAAAATACCGAACATAAGCGCTACAAGCTATTACGGGCTTGTAGTCATAATGCCGTGAGCTTTTTGTGTCAGAGCTGAATGGATTCACATCGAGTGTAGGTTCCTCCCATTACTGCTCTCTTAATTTGAGGTGGTCATCAGTTGGCTAAATGAGTTGTTAATTTTCCTGATTTTTGAATAAATACTGCTAGACTTTATGTGGGATTAAGTTTATTTGAAGGTGTTTTTGATCACTGAAGAATGTAAAAAATGATAGCTGATCAGCGTGAAGGTCATGATACTAAGCGGCAAGCGTTAGCGTGGTTAGTATTCGTTGGCTGGCTTTCCCTGTGTGTTTTCATTTTTTGGTGGTACCAATACCGTTATATCTCGCCATTTAATGAGTATTGGGCCAGTTTTACAGGGGATGTGTTGTTATCAAGTCAGGTAAAACCACACCAAGCTAGAGCTTTG
>CALBVI010000082.1 GCA_937969395.1 uncultured Spongiibacteraceae bacterium
TATTCTCGGATAAAACAATCACTGCGTTGATTTTCTATGTATTGAGAGACATAAATCATTATGTTTTGTGGCTTTGGTTAATAAATCTATCAAGCAATTACCGCAAGCGATGTCTGGCTGGAATACTGAAGCTATCTACAGTGACGCAGAAGAATATTATTCTGCGTTAATTGCCGATATTGCTTGCGCGACTGTGAGTATTGAACTTGCAGTTTATATTTTTTCTCTCGATACCGTTGGGCATTCTGTCTTAAAGAGTCTAGAAGCAGCTGCGCAACGGGGCGTGTCTATCCGTGTCATTATAGATGGCATTGGCTCTGTTAAAGATGCAAAGAAAATTGCATTACGGCTATCGAAAGTAGATGCCGATATTCGTATATTCCATCCTTTACCCTGGGCGTTGTCAATTTATCGCTGGTCACTTACTTCTGGCGGCGTGTTCAAAAAAATATGGCGATTTTTGTCTTTAGTTAATCGCAGAGATCATCGAAAACTGTGTGTTATTGACCAGTCGATAGCTTGGTGTGGCAGTTTCAATATCTGCGACGAAGATATCTTGTCGAGATTTTCTCGCAGAGAATACGGGGTACGTTTAACCGGTTATCCTGTTTCAGGTTTAGTTGAAAGTTTTAACAGTGTTTGGCTTCAACGTAAGGCTAACCTTAATCAAGCGGTATTACGCTTTATTAGTAGTAATAGCTCTAGAGTGTTGCGGCGCATGAAAAATGAGCTGTTAGTTGAATCCATCGCTAGTGCTAGCAAGCGGCTATGGATGTGTAACGCCTATTTTGCTCCTTCGAATAAAATTGTTCATGCAATAAAAGCCGCTACATTACGCGGCGTTGATGTTCGGTTAATTCTGGCAAGCCGATCTGATGTTAAATTTTTCCCTTGGTTAAGTCAGACCTACTATGCCGATTTATTGGCGATGGGGGTGAAAATTTATAGCTACCAGCCGGGTATATTGCACGCAAAAGTAGTTGTGTTTGATGACCGATGTTTTATTGGTAGCACTAATTTTAACCATCGTAGTTACTACCATGAC
This sequence comes from uncultured Spongiibacteraceae bacterium, assembly GCA_937969395.1. Taxonomy (GTDB): domain Bacteria; phylum Pseudomonadota; class Gammaproteobacteria; order Pseudomonadales; family Dasaniaceae; genus Oceanicoccus. The sequence goes on from CALBVI010000082.1 coordinate 1,046, forward strand.
TTAGAATTAGATGTGGTATTAACCGCTGAACCGTCAATTCGAAAAATGTCGTCACTGTTAAAACAGGATATGAATAATTCTATTTTAGTTAATTATCAGCGTGATAATCGCTGGTTACACTCGATAGTTATAGGCTGGTTTTTACGTCTTCTCCGTTATTGGATGTAGTGTTTATGTGAGTCTGTGATTGTTTTTTGTGATGCATGTTACTGGAGGGTTGATGATAGGCGAAAAAACTGAAATTAAGATGTGTAGCTACAATATACATAAGGGTTTTTCGACAACTAATCGCCGCTCTATATTAAAAGAACTGCGCTATGCCATTCGATCTACTGATGCTGATTTATTGTTTTTACAGGAAGTGGTCGGTGAGCGTAAAAAAGCCTGTTCTGTCAGTTATCCGCAATTCGAGTATTTAGCAGATAAGGTTTGGCCACATCATGCTTATGGCCAAAATGCAATTTATCAAAGAGGACATCACGGCAATGCGATTCTAAGTAAAGAGCCATTTTTAAACTGGAATAATCTGGATATTAGTCTGTTTTGGTTTTCACAGCGAGGTGTTTTATATGGGCAATTACGCAATGGCATTATCGTTGTATGTATTCATTTAGGGTTGTTAGCTTGGGAGCGGCGAAAGCAACTTGATAAATTACTGGCTGAGGTGATTGCTGGTTTTAAACCCGATACGCCACTTATTATTGCCGGTGATTTTAATGACTGGAATATGAGCCTACATAAGCGCTTAGTAGGAGAGTATGATTTTAAAGAGGTCTATAGCGAGAACTTTGGCTCGCCGGCGAAGACATTCCCTGCAAGATTTCCTTTATTGGCAATGGATAGAATTTATTTTCGAAACTTGCGATTAAAAGAATCTCGGGTTTTATCGGGCCGACATTGGGGGCGCCTTTCTGATCATTGTGCTTTATTTGCTTCGTTAGAATTACTAGATCAAAAATTACCGGACTAAAATCATACTCAGAAAAAATAATCACTCTGCGCAATTACCTATGAATAAAATATTCATAGGGCAGTATCTGTTGAAAACTGTATTTAAGCTTCTAAGTGAAATCGTAACTCGCGTAAAAACCCTTGAACATTTTCGCTATTGTCCGGACCCATTCGCCAAAGTATTTTTTCAACATCGTTGGCGCTTTCTATTGATGGATCGACAAATTTATAAAGTACGCTAGGTCTTTCTAACTGGGGTGTCTCCGCTAGTGGTTCCGCCAATAATATTTGGCTGATGGCCAACTTGAAACGCTGATCAAATTGATCTTTTTTACCCAGCTCTTGATAGGCTTTTTCCAGAATAGGTGACCATTGTTGGTAGTAGCGAGCCAGTTTAGCTGGGTCAATAGACGTGATGTTATCAACTAAAGATTGCATGCGAGAATAATTCTCTTCGGACATAAGTATTTCAGTGGCTAAGTTATCGCTGTTATTTTGCAGGGCGACAAATTTTGCTACTGGGTAGTCTACTGGCCGGTATCGCTTAGGTAATTTGCCATCGGCAATAAGGTCTATGGTTAATACCCATTTACGGATTTGCTCATTGGGAATAAACCACTGTGCTAAATTCGGATTTATTTCAGCAATAGCGGAGAGGACAATACTGTCGCTGCCGTCCAGTGAACTCGGTGCTTCGACGATTGGC
>CALBVI010000083.1 GCA_937969395.1 uncultured Spongiibacteraceae bacterium
GGCGGTCAAAGGTGATCGTATTATTGCCGTCGGTAGTAATGACGACGTGAGCAAGTTCACTGGTGATACGACTAAGGTAGTTGATCTTGCCGGTAAAACGATGATTCCTGGTTTAATCGATAACCACATTCATTTTATTCGCGCTGGTCAAAGCTGGGATGTTCAAGCCAGAATTGATGGGGTAAAAAATCGCCAAGATGCGCTTGATATTATTTCCGCGAAAGCGGCAACGATGGAACCCGGTGAATGGTTGATGGTACAAGGCGGTTGGTGGACTAAACAGTTTGCCGATAAGCCCGGTGACTTTACGTTGGAAGAACTGGATGCAGCAGCGCCCAACAACCCCATGTTTCTTCAGTTAGTTTATTTTACTGTCTATGCGAATACTTTAGCACTAGAAGCCGTTGGTGCTGATCCGGCAGACGGTGCTCGTCATAATACCGGTGAGTTGATACATGCTCAGCCACCGTACGGTTTGTTAAATGAGCAAATGCCAACCGCAAGTAATGAGCAAATCAAGCAAAACGTGCGTGATGTTATTGCCCGCTTTAACCGGGCCGGTCTTACAAGCGTATACGATGTCGGCCGTCCGCCGGAAGGGGATATCACCATTTTGGAAGAGATGGTCCAAGAAGATAAATTGAACTTACGTGTTTGGCACACGCTGAAGTATGAAGCTTATAACGACGAAGACGCCGATGCAGCGATTGAATTGATTAAAAATACGGAACCAAATGCGAATGATGACTATATCGGCTTAATTGGTATTGGCGAACATGCCTACCTCCCTTTCTTTGATCGACCTGGCTTTGATGAAGTTTATTCAGATGAGATTGTTTCTACTTTTGGAAAAATCTCACGTGTTGCCGCCGAGCAAGGGTTCCGCATGAATGAGCACACTATGATGGAGCCAACTATCGATAGTGCTTTGGATGAGTGGGAACAAATTAACAAAGACATTCCACTAGCCCCCCTGCGCTGGAGTCTTGAACATTTGTTTACGCCGACGGATGAGCAACTTATTCGCATGAGAGATCTTGGTGTCACGGCCGCTGTTCACTCAGTAGCTCAGACACTGCCAGCACAGTGGCAGCCACCGATGAAACGCATGCAGGATTTAGATGTCATTTGGGGCTTGGGTTCTGATGGCACTATCGTAACGCCTTGGCAGCCGTTCTTGACCTTGGGTTGGGCAGTAACCGGTAAAGTATTCAGTGGTGAACAGCTATTTGAGGAGACGGTAACGCGTGAAGAGGCATTGATTGCCCACACTCGCAGCAATGCATTCCTGCTTTTTAAAGACAAAGATTTAGGCTCACTTGAAGTGGGTAAATTGGCGGATTTAGTTGTGCTTGATAAAGACTACATGACCGTACCAGAAGACGAGATTTACTACATTGAGTCTGAACTGACTATGGTTGGTGGTCGTATTGTTTATGAAGCGGCAACAGAAGTTGTTGCGGAGTAATTTACGTTTAAAACTATAGCGCTCTATTTAGCTTAACTATACAGCTGAGGTTAATCACTTCGGCTGTAGTTACTTTGGACATACGAAAAGGCATAAAATAATGAAAAAATATTTGTCAGTAGCAGCATTAACAATAGCGTTTATGTGTACAAGTGCGATGGTTCAAGCGCAGCCTCAGGCTGGACGTGCTGGAGGCCCTCCAGGTGGACCGCCACCAGAAGCCGCCGTTTCTGATTCAGTGCCTGATTCTATTCAGGTTTATAAAACCATTGATGGTAAAGAACTTAAAGCACATATTTTTTATCCTGAAGGCCATAGTGCTGATGATAAAACGGCAGCATTAATCTTTTTTCATGGCGGAGGTTTGCGTCGCGGCTCTGCTTCACAGGGTTATTCGATTGCTGATGAGTTAGTGCCGACAGGTGTTGCTGTTATTGCGGTCGAATATCGTTTATTAGACACAGCGGGTAGAACCTTAGATCATATTATTGCCGATTCGAAATCAGCAGTACGTTGGGTAAGAGCTAATGCTAATGACTTAGGTCTTGATCCTAATCGTCTTGTAACTATGGGTCACTCTGCCGGTGCATTTTTAGCATTATCAGCTGGAGTGACTAAAGGCATTGAGGGAAAATATGAAGATACTTCAGTGAGTTCAGTGCCGAATGCCATGCTTTTGTGGTCGCCTACATTAACGCGCCGTGATAATGCTGAAAACTCTATGGTGCCTGAAGGCATGACAATGGCAGACTTAATACCAGCGACTTACCTACGTGGTGATTTACCGCCAGCTATTTTTATTACCGGTAGTGAAGACCCTATTGCTAAGCCTGATGTTGTTAAAGCCTTTGAAGAAAAATACAGCGCTGAAGGTAACCAATCAACCTTCCATATCATTAATGGCGCAGATCATTTTTTTGCTGACAAAGAACAACGTCAACAAGCCATGGATTTAATGGCTAAGTTTTTAGATAATATGAATTATACGACCGCTAAGTAAAGTGGTTAGTTTTTAATTTTTATAAAAAGTGACTAAATAATGAAACAGTTTATTACGGTTGTAAGTCTTGTATTTTTGTTTGCCTGCTCCTCTCCTGAGCAGCTTGATCTTCCAGACCAAAGCTCAACTAAACATTTAAATAAAAACCTAGATGAAAATAAGCAAAAGCCCAATGTTGTTTTTATCTTAGTGGATGATATGGGCTTTGGTGATGTGGGTTATAACGGCAGCGAAATTGCTACGCCTAATTTGGATCAAATGGCTAACGAAGGCGTTCGTCTAGATCGAAATTATGTTTATCCGATTTGCAGCCCTACCCGTGCAGCATTACTGACAGGTCGAAGCCCATTACATTTTGGTATTAATGGGCCAATGTCTGATGAACATTCTTTACCGGTAGATCTTCGTATCATGCCCGAATATTTTAAAGATTTAGGTTACCAAACTTTTATGGTAGGCAAATGGCACTTAGGTATAGGTGAAACAGATTTTTGGCCAAGCTCTAGAGGCTTTGATTACCATTACGGCTTTCTTGGTGGCTGGGTAGATTTTTACACGCATGTTTATGCGACCGGTTTAGATTGGCAGCGTAATGGTGTCTCTATTGAGGAAGAGGGCCATGCAACGGATTTATTTACAGCCGATGCAAAACGCATTATTCAGTCGCGAAATAAAGACGAGCCTTTTTTACTTTACTTAGCCTATAACGCACCTCATACACCGTTGCAAAATGTGCCTACCAATAGCGGTCTTAATGATGGTATTGAAGATCGAAATAGAAGTGTTTACGCTGAAATGGCA
>CALBVI010000084.1 GCA_937969395.1 uncultured Spongiibacteraceae bacterium
TCAGTAATAAAAGACGGAAATAATTCATGATTGTAGTAAATCCTCACCGGGCCATCCGATAAAAAATGCTGTTAGCTGACGTTATATAACGCAGCTTCCATTGTTTCATTTTTTATTAGATTCTCCTCGCCCGGTATTTAGCCGGGGCATTAGCCCTGAATAACTATTTCAATAGTGCACGTCTGTGCGCTAGGGGTTTACTATGTTTAAAACTATCTCTTTGAGTCATTTGGGTTGGCAGCCTTTTTTTCAGCAGCAGTTACAGCTCGATGAATGGAGTGTAGCTATTCCCGCACGCGTTGTGGAATACCATAAATCAGAATTTAAAGTTGTTACTGAGACTGGATATCACGCGCTAGCTATTAGCCAATCAATGCCAGCACTCACAGTAGGTGATTGGATTTTGTTAGATAGCGCTAATCGATATATGCGTTTATTGGAACGAAAAAGTTGTTTCCGCCGAAAGGCCGCAGGTAGCAAAGTATCTGAGCAATTGATTGCTGCGAATATTGATACCGCATTTATTGTTTGTTCGCTTAATGACGACTTTAACCTTAATCGTATCGAGCGATATCTTAGTGTTGCCTATGACGCTGGTGCTGAGCCGGTTGTTGTGTTGAGTAAAGTTGACCTTTGTGATGATGCTGATAGCTTTCGCCTTCAAGTGCAGCAGCTTGATAATCGTCTTTGTGTCGAAATGCTCAATGGCCTAAACGAAGACTGCACTGAGGTATTAATGCCTTGGTGTCAGTTGGGTAAGACGATTGTGATGTTAGGGTCCTCTGGTGTTGGCAAGTCGACATTAACCAATCATCTATTAGGTGAAAGCTTTCAGGCTATTCATAGCGTGCGTGAAGATGATGATAAAGGTCGCCATACCACAACGCGGCGTTCGTTAATCATTGCACCTAATGGCGCAATGATTATTGATACTCCCGGTATGCGAGAGCTACAGCTTGCTGATTGTGAGGAGGGCGTAGCGGAAGCGTTTGCTGATATCGAAGCGTTGTCTAATAGCTGTCGATTTAGTGATTGCTCGCATGATAGCGAACCAAGTTGTGCAGTGCTAAAAGCTGTTGAGTTGGGGCAGTTAGATATGCGGCGATTAAATAATTATCGCAAGCTGCTTCGTGAGCAATCTTTTAATCGTGCTAGTTTGGCAGAGCGTCGAGCCAGCGATAAAAAGCTAGGGCAGTATTATTCACGGGTGCTAAGTGAAAGTAAGCACAATAAGCGTGGATAATATTTTATAGAAAGATGCAAAATATATTAGTTGTGATAGCTAATGTATTTTGCATTTGTAATCTGCCATTAGAGTTATCAATAAAAAATTAATCTAGGAGAGGTGATGGCTAAAGCTGCAATGAAGCGTATTCATTACTGTTAAATCGTTATCAATGGTATTGGTTAAATTTTAGGATTATAAAAGGAGCGGCATAATGTTTAGGTTTTTATTGGAAAAAGCTTGCAAAATATTAGTACACCTTTTAGTGTATTAATATGAGTGCTATACGAGAACAACAAATTGACGAAGCTTTTTTCGCGCTTTCCCACCCGGTAAGGCGAAAAATATTAGAGCAGTTATCTGAGAATGATCTGTCAGTCGCTGAAGTTTCTGCGCCTTTAAGTGAAAGTCCTTCACAAATGACTAAGCACCTTCACATACTGGAGCGGGCGGGTATGTTATCCCGTCAGAAGCGGGGGCGTGTACACCACTTGCACATGGAGCCAGATCCATTAAAAGAAATTATGGATTGGGTGTCGCGCTATCAGGCTTTCTGGAATGAGCGCTTTGATGCTTTAGAAAATTACCTGCATAGCATTAGTGAGGAAAAATGACCGCGGAATTGAAGCAAGATGGTTCGCTTGAGCTACAAATAAAAAGAACATTACCCTTCTCAAGAGAGTTGGTATTTTCTGCGTGGCTGCAAGAAGAGCATTTAGTCCGCTGGATGGGACCGAGTGAAGCTATCAATTTAGGCTTAGTGGAAATTGATCCTCAATCAACCGGAAAGTACCGTTTTGGTTTTGATGATAAAGATAACCCTGAGCAGAGAGCCTATGTACATGGTGAATATCTAGCCGTAGAGCGCCCTGAGCGCTTGGTTTTCACCTGGATATGGGAGGCACCTCTGCCAGATGCGGAGGTTGTGACGGTAGTGACAGTTGAGTTCAGTGAGGTTGAGCGTGGCACGGAAATGATTTTAACGCATCAGAAATTTATGGATGAAACATCGTGCGAAAGGCATCAGTCTGGCTGGCAAGGTACATTGGATAAGATGGAAAGTTATCTTAAAAAGAAGGTATTTTAAAAGATTTAATAGAGAGCTGCTTAGACGAAAGATGAACTAACGACTAAAAAGGAGAAAGAAATGTCCGAGTTTATATTTACTTATCATGGTGGAAAAAAACCTGAAACGCCTGAGGAAGGAAAAATGGCAATGGATAAGTGGCTTGCATGGGCGGCAAGTTTAGGTGATGCATTAATCAATCCTGGTACACCTGTAGGTATTACAAAAATCATTACCGAAAATGGTATTGCTAGTGGCGCTTCAACGAATCCAATTATGGGGTTTTCAATAATAGAAGCTGAAGATATGGAGGTGGCAATAGATTTGTTAAAAAATTGTCCGCATTTTGAGTTCGGCGGTACCTTAGAAATTTCAGAAATGATGCCGATGCCATCGTAAATGTTTTTATTTGAAAATCTTATTTAAAGATAATATTTTAGGAATCAGCAATATGAGTCACTGGCTTTATCCGGCTAATACCAAATTTTATGATGTGTTTGCTGCGCTAAGTAATGCTGAGGCGGTATGGCCGATGAATTCCAAGGTTGATGTTGGTGATACCGTCTTTTTATATCTTGCTGCGCCCCATAAAAAGATAGGCTTTGTCTGTGATGTAACGTCTATTAATATTCCTGAGTCTGTTGTCAGTAAAAATACTAGCCCTTATATCAAAGGAGAAAAAAAAGATGCTCCTACTGGTAAAGCCTTTATGTTATTGGGGAATATTAGAGATGTTTCATCTGATGATAGTGACAGGTTCTCTTATCAGAAACTAAAGCACAATGGGCTAAATGGCATGTTGATGGGGCCAAGAAAATTAGAAAATAATCAACCACTTTTCCATTATATAAAAATACAAAACTGTTAAAGGGATATAAGTGTGAGTTATGACGACTTAGTAGTTAAGTTCGTGCTGCAATATGGGGCTGAACAATCGACCATGATGAGTACACCTTGTTTAAGATACGGTGGCGAATTTATGGCGATGATGTTTGATAAAGAAGATGCTCTGATTGTTAAAGTACCGGAAGCGCGTGTCAATGAGCTAGTTGCACAAAAGCAAGGCCGTGAATTTAATTTCACTAAGAAGCGCTTTAAAGAATGGGTGTTGATTCCTAAAGAAAAGGCTGATGAATACGAAGGGTACCTATTAGAAGCGTTAGATTTCGCTAAAGGAAAAAACAATAAAGAACGCTAATAAAATTATTGTATTCCTGCCTTGGATAATCCTTGCAGATAAAGATCTATCTGTTTTTGTTCCTTTAAGAAAAAGAATTTTTCTTTGACGAATGCAAGTGAGAATTTAGAATTATCTTTTTGTAATTTTATTGCAGCTTGTTGAGCTTCATCAATACGGTTTAAATAAACTAGTGCAACCACGCGATGTGCATTTGTCCAGTATTGATAGTTCGGTATACGGCGTGCCTTATCTATCCAATCCAATGATTGTTTGAAGTCCCCTTTAAAGATTAGGGCTAAAGCTCCGTAAGTATAGAACGCCCAGAGCTGTGGGTCGTTCGGACTTAGGGCAATAGATTTTTCAAAAAACGCTATGGATTCATCATAGCGTTCTACGTAAGCCAAGGAATCACCTAGGGCACAATAAGCAACAGCTAATGTAGGATTTAAGCTGATCGCCATGTTGTTCTCTGCTATTGCTAAGTCGTACTCGCCACGGGCTAATAGTACTCGTGCACGAAGAGCATAGAACGTTGCATTCCGGCGATCCAAAGATAAAGATTTATCACAAGCTGTTAACGCTTGATCTAATAAGGCTTGGGTAGGTTGGGTATCCCAATACACCATACCTAAAATAATAGCGTAAGCCCACCAGGCATAGGCGTCGCCAAAATGTTCGTTTATCTGACAGCTTTGATGTAATAAATGCTGGGCTTTTTTATTGTCTTCGCCAGTGAATTGATAAAAGTGATAGACCCCCATGTGAAAGCAATCCCATGCTTGCAAGTTGGTTGGGTGATCACGCATGACACGATTGCGTTCTGCATAGCCGATTTCCGGTTCAAGGCGTGCGACGATTTTTTCAGTAATTTCATCCTGTAAAACAAAGATGTCTTTTATTTCTCTGTCAAAACGTTCAGTCCAGACGCTATGCGAATTGCGTGCATTGATTAAACTAACGGTTATGCGAACTCGGTTGTCGGCGCGTTGAACACTGCCTTCAACAATATAATCTACCTGCAATTGCGCTCTGATATCGCTGATTTTGACGGCTTTATCTCTAAGTCCAAAGGCGGTATTGCGTGCTACTACATCTAGCCAACGATGTTTTGAAATATGAGAGATTATGTCAGTGCTGATACCGTCAGCAAGATACTCGTTCCCTGATTCGTTAGATAAATCTGAAAATGGTAAAACAACAATCGCGGGTTTATTAGCTGAGCTGTTCTCGTTGGTCGATTGTTGTGTTGAGAGGGTGGAGTCGTTTGATGTTTTATGGGCTTTAAGTTCATCTTCGTGATTCAATGTTATTTTGGCAACAAAGCGAAACCCACGCTTATGAATAGTGCGAATATATTGTTGGGTACGGCCATCATCGCCCAAAAGTTGTCGAAGTAACTTGATACGGCTACTTAACGCCGCATCTGACACAACACGACCGCCCCATATGGCCTCGTTTATTTCTTCTTTCATGACTATGCGGTCATGATGAGTGACGAGTAGTGCTAAGAGTTTTATGACTTGAGGTTCACAATGTAAAGGTTGACCATTTTGGCGCAGCTCAAAACGTTCTATATCGAGTATAAAATTTTCAAATTGATATTGCATAGGTTTGAGTATTCGTTAGCGGTAAATTAAACAGCAATTTTCAAACCTTAAACCAATCTTCAGACTTTCTCCAGAATAAAACCAGATCCTCTTCAAGCAATACTCGTTATATTTCTCTAATATCACTTTCGAACTGAGCCTTAGATGTTCATAAGTAGTAGCTTCAACGACGTACTTAATCAATTAACGGGCTCCTAGCGAGCTTTTTAGCGGAGAGATGAAATGAGTAATAATCAGAAAATTTTAGTCAATTGTCAGGATGGTGATAATAATGTTGAGCGTGCGACTATCGCGTTTATATTGGCTGTAACAGCCTCTAAAAGTTGTGAAACCGCAGTTTTTGTTACCTCTGATGCCAGTAGTTTATGTGTGAAGGGCGGTTGTGATGGGCTTGTTGCTGAGGGTTATGAGCCGTTGAGTAATTTAGTTGAAGCATTTATTAGCAATGGTGGTAGTGTTTGGTTGTGTCCAGCATGTGCTAAGGCAAAGAAAATCAACGAAGATGATTTATTGGCAGGGGTAGAAATTGCTGGTGCGCCAAAAACAATGGCTTTTTTAGCCAGTGGAGCTCAATTGCTGGCTTAGTTTTGTGCTAGTTATAGTTAAAAATGACAATCTATAATGATATCGATTAAAGGAGTTAATGATGAGCAATGAAGTTGTGATTGAGGCTTGGAATACCGTTTTGTTTGAGAAATTCTCTCGTTTTAAATACTTGTTTATTGAAGGCTATGCATCGATTAGTAAAG
>CALBVI010000085.1 GCA_937969395.1 uncultured Spongiibacteraceae bacterium
CTCAACCATGTTAAAGGCCAATTTAATGCCGCACCTTAAACCCACTTTATACCTCGCAACTCTAAACCAGCTAACGCGCTGTTTACGAAGCCACCTCTATCGGTTTTTTTTCCTAAGCTTATTGCTAACAAGCACCGCTGCAGTTGCTCTACCTGACGATAGTCAGCAACCCATCAACTTTGAAGCTGATAGCGCTAGCCAAAGCACCTTGGAAAACGGTAATAGCAAGATAGAACTTATTGGCAACGTCGTTATCATTCAAGGCTCACTGCAAATTAATGGCGAACATATCATTATTGAAAAAGCCGATGATAAAGTTAATACCATTATCGCCAATGGCCAACCCGCGCATTTTCAGCAACAGTCCGCACCCACTGAGTCACCGATCAAAGCGCAAGCCAATCAAATTCAATATCTATTAAGCGACGAAACACTAACACTCACCGATAACGCTTTAATATCTCAAGACGGATCAGTATTTACCGGTAACCAAATTGTCTACAATGTCGCCACTGAAAATGTCACTGCATCCGGCACGCCGGACAAATCAACTCGCGTGACAATGGTACTAGAGCCCAGCAAAGACAAACCAACAAAAGATACCGCAATCGACTCATCAAACATTAACGATCAGGCTAACAATGGCGACACTGAAGGCAAGTAACTTAGCAAAATCCTATAAAGGCCGGCAGGTTGTTAAAGACGTCTCTCTCAGCGTTAATAGCGGCCAGGTTGTCGGTTTATTAGGCCCAAACGGCGCTGGTAAAACCACCTGCTTTTATATGATTGTCGGCATTGTTACCGCCGATAACGGCAAGATCACCCTAGGCGATATAGACCTTACTCAACGCTCTATGCACGGGCGAGCACGCCAAGGCCTAAGCTATCTACCCCAGGAAGCCTCCATTTTTCGAAAGTTAACTGTGGCCGACAATATCACCGCCATTCTTGAAACTCGCCCCGACCTCAATCGCCAACAACGTGCAGAAAAAATGGAATCACTGTTACAAGAGTTCCATATCACCCATATTCGCGACAGCCTTGGCATGGCGCTGTCGGGCGGAGAACGACGCAGAGTTGAAATTGCTCGCGCACTGGCCACCGAACCCGCCTTTATTTTATTAGATGAACCTTTTGCCGGTGTTGACCCCATCTCTGTTGGCGATATTAAAAGCATCATCAACCATTTGAAAGATAAGGGTATTGGCGTATTAATCACCGACCACAATGTTCGCGAAACGCTCGATATCTGCGAAAAAGCCTATATCGTCGGAGAAGGTCACATCATCTCCGAAGGTGATGCCGAAACCGTTCTCAACAACAAAAAAGTTCGCGATATTTATCTAGGGCACCAGTTCGTTTTATAAAAATGGGAGTTTTACCTAAAGACGGTATAGTCATTGCACGAAAGCGCAACGATAGCTAAACTGATACTAGGCAATTATCAATATCGTGATCATCATTAGCGCTAGTGTGGAGACAAAGTCTTAACGTTCTTTTCCGCTATATTTAGCTTTGACCCTGATCGATATAATTAAATCTAAAACGACTAAACTTACAAATATGCATTATGGGTACGTTGTATAATCTATGAAGCAATCGCTACAACTCAAGATCGGCCAGCAGCTAACAATGACGCCACAGCTGCAACAGGCGATCAAGCTCTTACAGCTATCAACTCTCGATTTACAACAGGAAATCCAACAGGCATTGGATAGCAACCCAATGCTTGATAGCGGAGATGAACAAGACTCCGAACCAGACGAAAAAGCTGATGACAACCAAAAGCCTGAAAACACACTAGAAACCAGCAACAGCGCAGAAAAAACCGTCGAAGAAACTGAAGGTCCTGCTGCGGACAGTGAATGGCAAGAAAATATTCCTGAAGACTTACCCGTCGATACTCAATGGGACGACGTGTATCAGTCTAGCGCACCATCTACTCCAGCATCCTCTGGCAGCGATAGTGGTGAGTATGATTTAGATTCACGCAATAGCATTACCGAATCACTTCAAGACCATCTATTTTGGCAGCTTAATTTAACGCGTTTTTCTGACACCGATCGTATTATTGGTATCGCATTAATCGATACTATTGATGACAACGGCCGCCTTACCCAAACACCCGAAGAATTACACAGCTCCCTTGCCGTCGAAAACACTGAAATCGAATACGATGAAGTGATCGCCGTATTACATCGCATTCAACAATTTGATCCTCCGGGCGTTGCCGCCGTCGATTTACGCGAATGTTTGACTATTCAACTCAATCAACTCAGCCCAGAAACACCATGGCTAAAAGAAGCAAAAAATATTGTCGATAAGCATATAGCGTTATTAGGCAATCGAGATTATGCGCAACTGATGCGCCGCACCAAATTAAAAGAACATGACCTCAAAGACGTTCTAACGCTCATTCAGACGCTAAACCCTAACCCGGGAGAGAACATTGCTGCCGACACGACTGAGTACATAGTCCCAGACGTTTATGTCAACAAGATAAAAGACCGCTGGATGGTTGAACTCAATCCGGACATCGCACCAAAATTAAAAATAAACTCCGGCTATGCCTCACTGGTTAAACGCGGAGATAATAGTGATGACAACAATTTTCTAAGAGAGAATTTACAAGAAGCACGCTGGTTTCTAAAAAGTTTACAGAGTAGAAACGAGACATTAATGAAAGTTGCGACTAAAATTGTAGAACACCAACGTGGTTTTCTAGAATATGGTGAAGAGGCAATGAAACCATTAGTGCTCCATGATATTGCAGAAGCCGTTGAGATGCATGAGTCAACAATTTCTCGTGTTACCACCAAAAAATATATGCATACGCCTCGAGGCATTTTTGAATTAAAGTACTTCTTCTCGAGCCATGTTAGTACCGACTCTGGTGGCGAATGCTCTTCAACCGCTATTCGAGCATTAATTAAAAAGTTAGTGGCAGCAGAAAGCCCTAAGAAACCATTGAGCGATAGCAAAATTACTGTATTACTCGGCGAACAAGGCATTCAAGTCGCTAGAAGAACGATTGCAAAATACCGCGAATCACTCATGATTCCACCATCTAACGAACGTAAACGTCTAGTTTGATGACAAAAGCTTTATTGGGTAGAGAGCAGCGTTAAAAAACCTATTTTATGAATTTGTGGACTTTTAAAAGTATACAAATTCAAACTAAGAGCAATCAACGATTGCTTTATTATCACCACAAAAGGAGCAGCAAATGCAAATTAATGTTAGTGGGCACCATGTGGAATTAACGTCGGCATTAAAAGAGTATGCCGTTTCAAAGTTGTCTCGATTAGAAAGGCACTTTGATCATATAACAAAAACCGATGTCACCCTTTCTGTAGAAAAACTTATCCAGAAAGCCGAGGCCTCTGTCCATGTTGCAGGTGCGGATTTATTTGCCGCCTGCGAATCGGACGATATGTATTCAGCAATAGACAAACTCACGGACAAGCTTGATAGGCAAATTATTAAGCATAAAGAAAAGAAACAAAATCACAAACAAGGGGCTGCAGCCCGCTAACCAGTATTAAGCTATTACTCATCATGCAATTACAATCAATCCTCACCCCCGGACGCACTTTTCATCGTGCTCCGGGTAACAGTAAAAAAAGAGCTTTAGAAAATACCGCCAACTTCATCTGTAAAGACATAAGTGCTATGGATGATTTTGAGCTGTTCGATCATCTCGTCGCTAGAGAACGACTAGGCAGCACCGGTTTGGGCAATGGTATAGCTATCCCTCATTGCCGCATTAAAAACTGCCAAAAGATTACCGGCACCTTAATTAAGCTTGAGCAAGCCATAGACTTTGACGCAATTGACGGAGAACCTGTTGATTTGTTATTCGTGTTGCTTGTGCCAGAAGAAGCCAATGACGAACACCTACAGGCACTGGCCATGCTTGCGGAAAAGTTTAGCAATACAGATTATTGCCAGCGATTAAGAGATGCCGAAAATAGCGAAGAATTATACGCAGCAGCAATCTCTTAATAACGATATCTAGCAACAATTTTTTACCCGCGAGAAATTATTTTTATAAGGCATAAAATACTGTCCGCACTTGTTAACACGCTATACAATGACCTTAGAATCACACCATAAGGCAAGCCATGAAACTGGTAATCATAAGCGGTCGCTCTGGCTCTGGTAAGAGTACCGCCCTCGACTTAATGGAAGACGAAGGCTATTACTGCATTGATAACCTGCCAGTTTCTCTTATCCCAGAACTTGTCCTGTATCTAGATAACAGCCGATCTCGCGAATACAATAAAGTAGCCATCTGTATTGATGCCCGCAATGCTAGCGATGATTTATCGCAATTCGTTGAACTGCTCAGAAACTGGCCAAAAACTGACACGCTTAATATTCTTTTTCTTGATGCTGATAATGACAAACTCATTAAACGCTTCAGCGAAACACGCCGCCGCCACCCTCTGAGCGATGAAAAAACCGGTTTAAAAGAAGCTATTCTGAATGAACGGTGCATGCTTGAGCCTATAGCTAATATAGCCACGCTAACAATCGATACTACCGCGATGAATTTGCATGAGCTGCGTAGTGAATTAAAGCAGCGCCTGATTGAACATGAAGGCAGAGGCATTTCTATTCTGTTTCAATCGTTTGGCTTTAAACAGGGCGTGCCTGCAGATGCTGACATTGTCTATGACATTCGGATACTTCCCAACCCGCACTGGGACCCATCGTTAAGAGCTCACTCAGGTTTAGATAAACCTGTCATCGACTTCCTCAGCCGTCAGCCAGATGTCGATGAAATGTATGAAGACATCAAGAATTACTTAGTAAAGTGGCTGCCGCATTTTGAACAAAACAATCGCAGCTATATTACGATAGGCATTGGCTGTACTGGCGGCCAACACCGCTCTGTCTACATGGCAGAACGCCTGGCAAAACATATGTCACAAAGCTATCAAAACGTACAAGTTAGGCATCGCGAAATGCACAAACTGCAGCGATTATAAGCGGTCAAAATATAAGTCAGTTAAAACCTATAACGCTGGATTTAATAGCTCACTCAAAGCCAGCGAGGAGTCACTACAAAACCATGATTGAAACTCAGATCACCATTATTAACAAATTAGGTTTACACGCACGCGCAGCTGCAAAGTTTGTCAAAACGGCATCAGCTTTCGGCAGTGAAATTAAAGCGGGAAAAAACGATCAAATGGTCGACGGCAAAAGCATTATGTCCGTCATGATGCTCGCTGCCAGCAAAGGCACTGAGCTAAAGCTGCAGCTTGATGGCCCTGACGAAGAACAAGCACTGCAAGCACTGGCAGATCTAATCAACGATTATTTTGGTGAAGGCGAATAACCCTCTGTGATATGTCATCAGTGCTAACTAAGCTCTGACTAATTCATACTTTTGACCTAAACTCCTACAATAGCTTCAATCATTAAATTTTAATGATTTATACTAGCTCCAGCGAAATGAGAGTTTTCTTGCTCTGTGCAAACTATTTAGCGGACCAGTAATGCCAGCCAATCCAGAAACAAAACAAACGCAAGCGCACTTAGATGAGCTGAACAAAGCGCTGGATAGCGGCACCTTTATTCAAACCCGGCGCCTATTAAAAGGCCTCGCAGCTTCGGATATCGCCCACCTTATTGAATCATCGCCACCAAAAACCCGCATGGTGGTGTGGAAAATTCTCGACCTTCAAGATGAGGCCGAAATCC
>CALBVI010000086.1 GCA_937969395.1 uncultured Spongiibacteraceae bacterium
GAAGTAATAGGAATCACACTGCGAGCAAATACCCAGGGTTGCCCCTGACATAGCAGGATAACTTCGCGCACGATAGCCTGTTCGCGATCTCCCATTTGCAATAATCTCCGCTCAGATTGCCTTGGTCGTTGCCATTGCTGCGAAACGACTTGGACTTTGAGATCACCACCACTGGCTTTAATGAGCCGCTGAGTCAGTGAGCTGGAATCTAAGATCCACTGGCGAATTGAGTGAGGTAATTGTGCCGTAGTATAGTGATGATAATCCTGCCAAATCGATTCTTCAGGCTGGTATATAGATGAATTAACAGCGTACAATGTCGGGCTTCCGGCGAGTTGGTGGATAGTTATTTGGCTGGTCTTGGTCTTGTATTGGCCTTATAGCCTAATGCTGACTGGTGGCAGAATGCGACATACGCCGGTAAGTTGCAAGTGTTTAGCGTGGGCAGTTGTAGTCTCTCCATGTAGTTTCTTCATGTTGATTAAATAGTTTATAAGGTAGTGGTGTGTAATGGGTCAGTGGGTGTGCATTGTTTGTAGTTGGGTTTATGACGCCGCGAAAGGTGACCCTGATTCAGGTATCGCGCCTGGGACTAAATGGGAAGATATACCCGATGATTGGCTGTGCCCTGAGTGCGGGGTTGGCAAAGAAGACTTTGAATGGGTACCCAGTCCAGAGCAAGCTAGTGATGCGGACACTAAAGATGCCGCAGCGCCTGTTGTCATCTTGGGTACAGGCTTGGCTGGTTATGGTGTAGCTAAAGAATTTCGTAAGCATGATAAAGAAACCGCGCTGACTATAATCACTGCTGACGACGGCCGTGCCTATTCTAAGCCCATGCTATCAACCGGTTATACCAAACAGGCGACTGCTGATGATTTAGCTCAAGCTGATGCCAGTGCAATGGCCACGCAGCTTAACGCAACAATTCAGACAATGACTGCAGTGATCGATATTGATACCGATCGTCAGATCATTAAAACCAGTGATAGTGAAACAGTTATGCATTACAGCAAGCTTGTTTTGGCCATGGGTGCTAAAACGATCACTCCTCCTATTAAGGGCGATGCCCTCGATGATGTTTACTCGATAAATGACTTGCATGATTACGCTGCTTTCCAGCAGGCAGCTACGCAGAGCAATGCGAAAAAAATCTGCATTATTGGTGGTGGTTTAATCGGTTGTGAATATACCAATGATTTAATAAACGGCGGCTTTGAAGTAGAGACGATTGACCCATTGGCCTATTGCCTGCCTACATTATTGCCAGAGGCGGCGGGTACTGCGGTACAGCGAGCGCTAGAAGAGAAGGGGGCCAAATTTCATTTTGGGTTGTCAGTCACAGAAGTCAATAAAACTAATAATGGCGTAGTGGTTAGCTTGAATAACAGTGACACCATCAATGCTGATATGGTAATTTGTGCAGTTGGTGTGAAGCCCCGAATTGAACTTGCTGTTAAATCTGGGCTCGAAGTTAACCGAGGCATTGTAACGAACCGTTTGTTAGAAACCTCCGCCAATAATGTTTATGCCCTCGGTGACTGTGCTGAAGTTGCAGGCAACGTACTGGTTTATGTTGCGCCATTAATGGCTTGTGCGCGTGCTTTAGGCAAAACATTAGCGGGCGAACCGACATCAGTTAGTTATCCGGCGATGCCGGTGACTATTAAAACACCAGCTTGTCCGGTAGTAGTAAGCCCTGTTGCGAAAGATGCAGCAGGTAAATGGACTGTTGAAGTTGATGGCAATAATGTTGTTGCCCAGTTTCATAATCCTAAAGGCGATTTGATCGGCTTTGCGCTTACTGGAGAAGGTACTAAGCAAAGAATGCAGTTACAAAAACAATTACCCGCTATTATGGCTTAAAGCATTAATAGCGTAATTACATGGTTGTCTTGTTAAATAATTTTAGTAAGACAAAATATTAGTGAAAAGCAAAAAGGAAATAATTATGCGTAAACCCGACTTAGCCGCAATCATTGCCGACAAAGCAGATATTCCAGCTGGCAAAGCTAACGACGTGCTATCAGCTATTTTAGATGAGATTACTAATTCATTGAGCCGTGAAGAATCAGTGAGTTTAATTGGTTTTGGAACGTTTGAAGTTCGTCACCGTAATGCTCGTACCGGTAAAAACCCACAAACCGGTGAGCCATTACAAATTGCAGCAAGTAACACCGTTGGCTTTAAGCCCGGTAAAGCATTAAAAGGATCTGTAAATCAGTAGTCCTTGATGCTGTGCAAAAACGGATGATAGTTAACTATCATCCGTTTTTTTTGCTTTTTAAAAACTGCCATGATGCATAAATAGTATAAGAAATAAATAATATGAGCGATTCAGTAGAGCCAACATCTAATTCAACACAGACCATTGATCCGATAAAAGCCACCCAGCATTGGTTGGATACAATGGTGGTAGGTTTAAATTTATGCCCCTTTGCCGCGCCTGTTGTTAATACCGATGCCTTAAAAATGGTTAATTCATCAGCGACAGATGTAGAGGCAATTATCACCGAGGTGTTAATGCAGTTAGATTTAATACAGCAGGCTGATGAAACTGAAATCAGTACCAGCTTACTTATTTTTAGCGCGGCATTAGAAAATTTCGACGATTATTGGGGGGCAGTAGAATTGGCAGAAGAGTTATTGCATGAGGCGGGGTTAGCGGAAATGATTCAAATTGCTAGCTTTCATCCCGATTACTGCTTTGAAGGTGTTGAGCAAGATGACGTCAGTAATTACACCAATCGCTCCCCTTATCCTATGATGCATTTTATTCGTGAGGCACAGCTAAGCCGTGCATTACAGAATTACCCTGACCCAGAAAACATTCCAACAAGAAATATAGAGCGGCTGCAGCAGCTGGGTAAAGAAGAAATATTAAAGCGCTTGAAAATGCCATCATCTAAATAAGTGAAATAAGTAACTTATGCCGTTATGATGATGACCGTATTATCACTGACACCTAATCAATCGTGCAGGTAACAATAATGAAAAAATTAGCATTGCATTGGCAAATAATTATCGCGATTGGTTTGGCTGTTGCCGCCGGCATGATGAGTGGGACCGATGCTAGCGTATTAGGTATTTCTATTTATGCGATTTACACTTTTATCGGCACATTGTTTCTCAATGCCTTAAAAATGATTATTGTACCGCTCGTGCTCTCATCCATTATTACCGGCATCTCCGGTATTGGCAGCAACGAAAATTTAGGTAGGCTTGGCGGCAAAACAATTCTTTTTTATGCCACAACAAGTTTATTAGCTATTTTAGTCGGTTTAGCAGCGGTTAATATTACCAGCCCAGGTATTGTTGATGGTATGCCCGCCGCTGAGCAGCTAAACCTTTCAACCAATGCAGCAGATTTAGCTGCCGTGCAAGAAAAGGTTGAAGGTCGCAGTGCCAGTGATATTAGCGATGTGTTTTTACGTATGATCCCCACTAATATAGTTGATGCTGCTGCTCAAGGACAAATGCTAGGGTTGATATTTTTTGCCTTGCTATTCGGTTTTTTTATGACGCGTATTGGTAAGGATCAACGCAAAGTACTCAAAGATTTTTGGCAGGGCGTTTTTGAAACCATGATGTTGATTACCATGTGGGTGATGAAGTTCGCTCCCATCGGTGTTTTTGGTTTGGTGGCTAAAACAGTAGCAGCAACCGGCTTCGCTGCTTTTCAGCCATTGCTGATTTTCTTTTTTACCACGCTTGTGGCACTGGCCATTCACGCATTTATTACCCTGCCTATTTTATTAAAAATGGTTGGTGGGGTGAGTCCTCCTTTATTCCTTAAAAAAATGTTTCCCGTTATGCTAACGGCATTTTCTACTGCTTCTAGCTCCGCCACATTGCCATTAACTTTAGAGACCGTCGAAAAAGAAGTAGGTGTCAGCAATCGCACAACAAGTTTTGTATTACCATTGGGTGCAACTATTAATATGGATGGCACCGCACTGTATGAATGTGTTGCCGCTATGTTTATTGCACAGGCCTACGGTATAGAGTTGAGTTTTGTTCAGCAATTTACTGTTGTGATGGTTGCGCTGTTAACGTCCATTGGGGTTGCTGGTATTCCGGCGGCCAGCTTGGTGGCGATTACCGTTATCCTCGGTGTCATTGGCCTGCCATTAGAGGGCTTAGGTTTATTGTTAGTGACAGACAGAATACTGGATATGTTGCGTACAGCGGTAAATGTTTATAGTGATTCCTGCGGGGCGGTTATTATCGCTCGAACAGAAGGTGAGGAGACCCGTGTTGCGGCTCAATAAAAAACAGCTTATGTCATTTCGGTTTGCGATTATATTTTTTACCTTGCTGTGCCTATGTCTGAAATCGACGATGAGTTTGGCGCAAGATAAAGATGATAGCTTGAAAAATAACTTGCGCTTATTAAATTGGTTAATGATTAGCGACAGTATTGTCCAAGTAGATGCATTAATAGAACAGCATGCCAGCCAACAGTCCTTATTATTAAGCGAGTTATCGCTAACAGACCAACAAGTTCAACAGTTGAAACAACAGCTGAGTACTTATAGCGGCTCAGCCGTTATTAATGAAAGTGTTCAGCGTTACTTTATTAAAAATTCACCGGCAACGAGTGACGCGGCGGTAAAAATTTTATCGGAGGGGATGCCACTTAGAGCGCGCAATTTTGATGTTGTCTGGCTGATGTCCTCCGTTGAGCAGAAGTGGCAGGCCTACCAACAAACTATGATCGATAACCCGCCATCGGAGGGGCGTCGAGCATTACTTCAGCGGCTTGATCAAGCTATGCAAACCTCAGCAATAGCGGCGTTAATACAAACTGAAATTGATACCACCGTTAGAGTTGTTGCTGCGCAAATGGCCGATCAACCAGCCCCTGCGATTATTGCTAGCCTCATTAAACAGCAATACGAAGAGCGGCAGAAATATCTAGAAACTAAAATTATCGACCTGCATTTGTTCAGTTACCGCTATATGAAAGATGCGGAACTATTGACCTATGTTGAGCAGATGGAAATGCCGAGCATACAAGCATTGGTTGATGTCGCGCAGAGCGGCCTACAGCAGGCGCTTGTGAATTCGCGGTTTAAGGCCCTAGACAAGAATTAGATCTATTTTGTTCTTTTCTATAAAGTGCGTTGCAATCGCCTTCTGCCTTGAGCAGCAGCGCCAAGTTTCTATGTGTGTCTGCGTCAAAAAATCATAAAGCCCTTTTCCCCTAGGTAAAAACCTGCCGTTAAAATGACAAATTATTGTCAAAGCGCTTATCGTTGAGTCATTTTCCAGCTTTAATAAACTCTTATATTGCAATATAAATCAATAGGTTACGTTGATTATGTGGTGTGATAGGTTAGGTTGGCACGGTTGCTGCTTTATTAGGTTTATCGTTAATAAAAAATAGCCAAATAGAGTTAAGTAGGAGTTGTCGATATGATGCGCGAGCCAATGTTAGAGAGCCACATGAACAATCTACAAGCCAGTATTCAGTGGGCACAGTATCAAGATGATATTGATGTGCTTAATATGGCGCGAACGACTATGGATCAGCTTATTCATTTTATAACTACCCTGCCAGAATCACAGCAGCAAGACGCCTATCAAAGTGTTGATAGTGTATTGCCGATGGAGTGGCCAATATGGATGGAAGCTTGTCGTTATAGCGATTCAGAGCAGCCTTCTGATCAAACCGTGGTATTACATTGATTTGATGCGGTCGTACAAAACGAGTTGTAATGAAAAAGGGCGATTTTATCGCCCTTTTTTTCGTCTCAAGGAAATGGTTAAATCAAGTCCTGCAAGTAAAAGAACACAGGGCCGTTTGATTGACCTCAGCATTGACTTCAAAACCGGTAACAAAACACAATGCGGCCTTAGCTCTGCTCTTATTAATAGCGTGCCTGCTAATAGCGCTCTATCTTTACTACGGTGATAAAAATTATCTCGTGATTCCATTAGCTGATATCCCCACAGAAGACTATTTAGTGGCTAATTTTCACGAAGAAACCTATGTCATTGTTAAAGTGCCGACTGCATTGTCATCAATGCCAGAAAACGCAATAGTCGATACATCCGCCAGCAATGTTCGTGTCTTTTCATTATCAATGCAGCAAGGCTATATGATGTTGCCATCAAAAAAGCAGCAGAGTTATAAGCTACCGTGTATGCAGTTTGAATACATCCCCAAAGTATTTATCCACGATGATGAAGAGGTAGGCGGTGGTTTTAAATGCGCATACTCTGTCAGCCCCAAATGGGAAGATAACCTAGTATACGATTTACAGGGAACAAACCTTAACTATTCGATGGGCAGCCTCTATGTCCCGCAGCATTATGTTATTAATGGTGAGCTTAGGGTAGGCATTAGTCAGCAAATTTATTGATGAACCCAGTATTTGTAGTTTTGTCTATTCTGATATAGTGCAAACAAATAAAAATTAATAAAGAGAATAGCTATGAATGGTATTCGTATTGCCTATGTAGGAAGCGGTTATTCACCTGTCGTCAGTGCGCTTGCAGCTCATACAAAGCTTGTATTAGTTGCGGCGACGCAACAGAAAAATACTTACTCCTTGACACCTGCGTCATTGCTGAAGCGTTTAAGTTCCTTGCTTAGAGGTGAAAGAGATATACAGCGGTGGGCTAAGAAGCAAAATATTGATTATCTTTTTTTTTCGGGAAGTGATCAACGTCAATTGGCAATGACTTTACAGCAGCTAAAAGTTGATGTTCTAGTGAGCAATACCGCCCCATTTTTAGAAAGCGAAGTTATAAACGCTGCTAAAATAGAGTCTCTTAATATCCACCCATCAATCCTGCCCTCTTATCGTGGTGGCAATCCGCTGTTATGGCAAGTTATTAATGGTGTGGAAGAATCAGCTATCACCATACATCGCATGACCAACCAATATGACCTCGGTGATAT
>CALBVI010000087.1 GCA_937969395.1 uncultured Spongiibacteraceae bacterium
GATAAATTTTTCTCGTGGGAAAGGTTGTTCGCACTGCAATAATACGGGCTATCGTGGCCGTATTGGCGTGTTTGAATTTTTAGAAATTGATAATACTTTGGCGGATACGTTGCGCTCAGCTGATCCTATTGCTTTTGGGCATGCAGCGAGAAAACAAAAAGGTTTTAAAACTTTAAGCCAGTGTACTTTGGATTATGCCGCACAAGGTATTACCAGTTTAGATGAAGTGTTCCGTGTATCAGAGCAATTGGCGGAAGAGACTTTAGATACAATGACACTTGATGAAGGTGATGTCGACAGTATCGAGGCAGAGGTCTAAGTTATGGCGACTTTTTCATATCGTGGGCGTAATCAAGCAGGCGAGCTCGTCTCAGGTGCGTTAGAAGGAGCGTCACCAGATAGTATTGCTAGTCAGTTATTGAGTAAGCAAATTACGCCGATTGCCATTGATGAAAAAATAGAAAAAGAGTCTTTTGAATTACCAGAGCTATTTCAGAAAAAAATTACTCTTGATGAATTGACCATGTTATGCCGACAAATGTACAGCTTGACTCGTGCAGGGGTTGTACTCAATCGTGCTTTTCGTGGTTTAGCTGAGTCAGTTAATAATCCACGTTTATCAGAAGTATTGTTAGATATCGAATCTAGCTTAAATTCAGGTGTTAATCTCGCGACGGCATTAAGGCGTCATAGTAATATATTTAATTCATTATTTATTAGTATTGTTCAAGTGGGTGAAAACTCAGGCCGTTTGGACTTAGCTTTTCAGCAATTATCTTCTTATATGGAGATGGAGCGTGATACGCGTCGGCGTATTAGTTCTGCGGTTCGCTACCCTATGTTTGTATTGATAGCGATCAGTGTCGCTATTGTGATCTTAAATATTTGGGTTATCCCGGTTTTTGCAGATTTATTTTCTCAGTTCGGCGCCAACTTACCTTTACCAACAAAAATTCTTATAACCATGTCCAACTTCTTTGTTGAGCAGTGGCCTTGGTTGTTGTTTTTTCTAATTGTCTCCGTTAGCGGTATTCGTTATTACGTTAATACTGAGAAAGGAGAGCTACTTTGGGATAAAACAAAGTTAAAGATTCCCTTAGTTGGTTTTATTTTAGAGCGTGCAACACTGGCGCGGTTTGGTCGCAGTTTTGCCTTGATGCTGAGTTCGGGAGTGCCGCTAATTCAGGCGCTTGAGTTAGCTTCGCAGGCTGTGGGTAATAGTTATATGGGTGGTAGAATTCGTTCTATGCGTGAAGGTATTCAGCGCGGAGAAAGCCTACTGCGCAGTGCCATTCAAAGTGAGATGTTTACGCCTTTAGTGCTGCAAATGATTCAGGTGGGTGAAGAGACGGGTCAGGTCGATGAAATGCTGAATGAAGTGGCTGGGTTTTATGAGCAGGAGGTTGATTACGACCTAAAGAATTTGGCCAGTAATATTGAGCCGATTTTAATTGCATTTATTGCCGGTCTAGTGATGATTTTGGCGCTAGGTATTTTCCTACCTATGTGGGATATGATGAATGTGATGCAAGGCTAAATGTGGAATTTTGGTATGTTTTCTCGCTAATGCAAAAGATAAGAAGTGGCCTGTAATATATTGTCTATAATGAAAAAGATGAGGTTGATAGTAATGAAAAAAAATCGCCACGTTAGGGTGAATAATACTCACAATTGCCAGCGGCAATCAGGTTTTACCTTGATCGAGCTAGTGATTGTTATTGTTTTACTGGGCTTGCTAGCGGCAACAGCATTGCCACGATTATTGAGTGCTACTGACAATGCTGAAGTTGCTGCTTTGGAAGCGGTTGCTGGAGGCATTAGTACGGCGGTTTCCATCGCTCATGGGCAATGGGCGGCTGATGGCAATCAATCGGGTGCGGCGACCACTGCGAGCGATAAAGTGGCCATTAATCTAGACGGCAAAGTTTTTTATATGAACGAATATGGCTGGCCGGCGAATGTCAGCGCTAGCGGTGATGCTGCAGCAAATAGCCAAACGGCCGATGAATGTAAGCAAGTATTTGATAATATTTTACAGTCCTCACCAACGTCGACCATTGAGAGCAGTGAGCGCGCGAATGTCCGTTATTTTGTATCAGTAGAGAGTAATGCTGGAGGCAGCGCCGGTAATATTGGTGACGTTTGTCGTTATGAATTGATTTTGAATGACAGTTCGACAATCAACCCAACACATTATTTTGATTTTGATTTGGTTGATGGTCAGGTAACTGTTGTATATCCCGAGTTAAACTAAGTATTAAAGTGATTTAATTGACGCAATTTTAGTGTGATGAAAAAATAGTGGTTAAAGGTGTGATGTACTTATAAAAAGTTCCTTTAACTATTACAACTCTGTTCTATGCTTTATTAAGGTCATCAATATGACAATGAGTGAGAGATTTATAATAAAGCCTAGCTTGGTAAAATCTGGTCGAGTAATGCCTAAGCAAGCTAATCTTCAGCAAAGTGGTTTTACTCTTGTTGAATTAGTGATTGTGATTGTTTTATTGGGTCTATTAGCAGCATCAGCGTTACCGCGTTTTTTAAATATTACTGCTCAAGCGCAATCAGCAGCTGTTGAAGGTATGAGCGGAGGGTTTGCGACTGGCGTTACCTTAGTAAAAGCTCAATGGAGTGCTGAGGGTAATAGCAGTGGAGCGGCAGGGCAGGAAGTCGTGATGGATGGCAGTAGTATTTATACCAATGAAAATGGTTGGCCAGCCAAAACATCGAGTAGCAGTGGTGCAGAAACTAACTCTCAAACAGCTGATGAATGTTTAGAAGTATGGAATTTTATTTTGCAAAATCCTCCAGCGGCAACATCAGGTACTAGTTTGTCAGGATTTGAATATCAGGTGACAGCACAGAGTGCGAATCCTGATTTATGTGAGTTTACTTTAGTCGTTAATGGCGCTGTTGATCCGGATGATCGCAATTTTACTTATAACGTGGGCACCGGACAGGTATTTGTTACGGTACCTTAATAAAGTTTTGTAGTTTTAACTTTTTATTTTTATAGAGAAGGTAGGTTTTATCATGAAAAATCAACAATCAGGTTTTACATTAATAGAATTAGTGGCGGTCATCGTGCTGTTGGGTATTTTGGCGGTTACGGCTTTGCCAAGGTTTGTTAACTTGCAAACGGATGCACGTCTGGCGGTATTAGACGGTGTTGAGGCTGCGATACTTGGCGCCGGGACGCAAGTATATTCAAGGGCTCTGATTGATGGCGCAGAGACTACAGATGATAGTTCTGAAAGTGTCACTTTAGGGGGGGCTACTATTGATTTAATTTGGGGCTACCCCGATGAGGCGACTGTGGCTAATGCAATAGATTTGGCAGGCGATATTATTGAGGATGACGATACACCAGGCATCTTTGGTTTTGATAATAACGGTGATGATGATGTAGAAGACGGTGATTGCTATGTTACTTATACTGAATCTACTGCGTCAGGAGCTCCTGGTACTACGTCACAAACCATCGGTGGTTGTTAATTTTGTTAAGCGCCGCTTAAAAACGGCGCTTGTTGTTATTTTATGAGTATTAAAAAATCTACAAGTGGTTTTTCACTTGTAGAATTAGTTACAGTGATTCTCTTGCTTGGTATTCTGTCCACTGTCATTCTCCCTCGTTTTTCATCCCGCGATGGCTTCGCTGAATACGCAATTCGCGATCAATTAATTTCTTCTTTTCGTTTTACCCAGCAACGCGCGATGTATGACCATAGTGGTGCTTGTTATCGTTTTTTTATCAATAGTGATGGTTTTGGCTCGCAGCGTGATGGCAGTTATTTTGGCATTGTCGGTGATAATGGTGAAATCAAACTCGATGGCGATTATCAAGGTATCTCTATCACCGGAGCATCAGTGGTTTATTTTGATGGCGTGGGTAATGCCTATACCGACAGCTGTGATGCTGCTACCGCTACCGCTGTCGCAAACCCTTTAAGTCTTTCTATCGATGGGCTAGCGGTACAAATTTACCCTACTGGTTTTATTCGGGCGAATTGATATGCTGACTAATCAAACAATAAAGGGTTTTAAGGCGAAAGGCTTTACGCTAATCGAATTAGTTGTCGGCATTGTAGTAATGGCGATTGCTCTTACCTTTATGATTAATATTTTCTTTACCAATCCTGGTCGCAGTGTCGAGCCATTATTGCAAATTCGCGCTGCGGAATTTGGCCAGGCTTTAATGGAAGAAATTTTATCGAAAAAATTTGATGACACTACACCGCTAGGCGGTATTCCGGCTTGTACTGTTTGCACTCCTAGTAATCAGCTAGGGCCAGAAGATGGTGGTGGTTCTCCTGCAAGAACGGATAATGACGAAGATAGTCGGGCTATCTTTAATGATGTTGATGATTACAATATTTATTGTGGTGACGAAACAGCTAATACAGGTTGGCCTGTTAGTGACGCCTTTGGTAATGCGCCAACAGATTTTGATCGGTTTAGAATGCGCGTTTGCGTAGGTTATGATGGCGACTTAAACGGTACGGTCAATGAAGGTGGCGCTGGCGATATTAATGCAAAATTAATTACAGTTGATGTTTTTGCACCGCAAGTGGGTGGCTTGGGTGATGCTATTCAGTTTAATGCATATAAAGGTAACTACTGATGTCACCTTGGTATACAAAACAAAAAGGTTTTACGCTGATTGAATTGGTCGCGGTCATTGTTTTGTTGGGTGTCGTTGCTCTTTCAACCACGCAATTTATAAAGCAGGGCGTTGGTATTTATGCGGATACAGCACGACGTGATAATTTGCAGCAAATTGGCCGATTTGCAGTGGAGCGTGTTAGTCGTGAGTTGCGCAATGCATTGCCTAATAGTATTCGGGTCAACGGTAACTGTTTAGAATTCATACCCATTAAAGGCGCTTCGACGTATCTGCAATCAGTAACTGACGCTGAATTATCTACGCTTGATGTCGTAGATTTTTCTTATTCGTATAGTAACGGGGATTTACTGGCGGTGTATCCGATTGATACTTTGAGCATCTACAATAGTTTTATGTTGCGGCCCTTAGCAGCACCGGATGCTGCCAGTGGTGGTCAGCAAACTTTAAATTTTTCCAGCGCCCCGGTTTCAGCTTTTCCCAATGAGTCACCGACTAATCGTTTTTTTGTCGTTACAGAGCCAGTTAGTTTTTGTGTAGATGGCAATAATTTAAACCGTCATCAAGGTTATACACAAACAGAAGCGCAGAGCGTGCCGCCAGCAGGTGGTGTGTTGTTAGCGGAAAATATTCAAATCCTAGATGATAGTGATAATGATGGATTAGTTGACGATGTTGTAGAGGTTTTTGCTTATAGCCCAGGAACATTACAGCGAGCGGCGATTGTTCATTTAGATTTTCGGTTTAGTGACGCCTCAGCGAACGATGAATGGGTTCGATTTAGCCATGCAGTATCGGTGAGGAATGCGCCGTGAGAAATTTTAGTGCCATTATTTTTTTATATTTAATCTTTGTATCAAATTTGGTTCATGCTGATCGCGTTATTAATAGTGTACTTTTAAATGGTGGCAGTACTGTGACCGTTAGCGGAGGTGAAACTATAACTGTCAGTTTGTCTGTGACTACTTCTGGTACTGGTAGTAATGACGATTGGGAATCAACGTCGTATACGCTCAATGGCGTTACTACCTGTGTTAATACTGACGATGAAGGGGGAGATGGTACTTATACAAATAGTTTTTCTTTGAATGCACCAGCAGTAGATGGCAGTTACGATATTTCTTTTTACGCACATAGAAATGGTAATTGTAACCCTGGCAGCGATAGTAATAATTATTCGATAACAGATGGCATTACGGTATCTTCTGGCAGTAGTGCCAGCTGCTCAACCTTTAGAGATGAGTTTTCGTCCGAGAGTTATAGCCGACAGGATGGCACGGCTTCTTGGTCAACTGATTGGGATGAAATTGGCGATAACAATAATGTTAGCAATGGCGATATTGAGATCTCGAGTAATGAGCTTTGGTTAGAAGGTGATGGTAGTGGCAGCCCTTCTATTGAGCGTGAGGCTAATCTTTCTAGCTATGATTCCGCAACATTGAGTTTTAATTATCGCGAGACAGGTAATTGGGAAGGTAATGACGATATTGATGTTTATGTTTCGTCAGATGGTGGAAGTAATTGGACATTAATACAAACTTTTACCAATGATCAAGGGAGTACTTCCAGCACATTTTCTGTTGATGTTTCATCTTATATAGCCAGTAATTTCCGTCTTAGGTTTGTTGAAAATGCTACCTCAAGTGATGAAATTTTTTATATTGATAATGTGCAAATAGAAGCTTGCGGTAGTAGCTCCGCTGCAACGTTGGTAGCAGAATATCGTTTTGATGAGCTTGTTTGGAATGGAAGTAGTGATGAGGTTGAGGATAGCATAGGATCTCTAACAGGGTATTCAAGTGGCGCTGAGACTGTCAGCGAAGGTCAAGTTTGTCGTGCCGGTAATTTTGATGGTGTTGATGACTACATAAATATGACAGGCATTGATACTTATTTAAGTACCACGGTGTCCTTAAGTTTTTGGCTTAAAACCTCTCAAGTTGGCGATAATAGAAATTGGGTGGCGCCCGGTATTTCTGGTGTGGAGATCGATGGTGATACAACAAGCGATATTTACTGGGGATGGATTGATAGCTCTGGCAATATTGGTGTTGGTGTTGGTGATTCCAACCATTCGAAATCAACTACAAATATTAATGACGATAGTTGGCATCATGTTGTTATGACTCGAGATGCAA
>CALBVI010000088.1 GCA_937969395.1 uncultured Spongiibacteraceae bacterium
AGCCCAAGCACTAGCGGTACCTTAACCGCGACTGATGCCGATAACGCAGGATTAGCGTTTACCGCAGAAACCATCAATGGCAGCTACGGTGACTTGGTCGTTGGTACCGACGGTTCTTGGACTTACACCCTCAACAGCAACGCTGATGCCTTAACGGCAGGCCAGTTAGCTGACGATGACTTCACCGTTAATCTAAGCGACGGCAGTACCACCACCGTTGAGATCAATATTACCGGTACTGACGATGCACCAGTGATCAGCACCGATACCGGTTCAGTCACAGAAGACACCAGCCCGAGCACCAGCGGTACCTTGACCGCCACCGATGCGGATAATGCCGCCCTTGAATTTACTGCAGAAACGATCAACGGCACCTACGGTGACTTGGTCGTTGGTACCGACGGATCTTGGACGTATACCTTAAACAGCAACGCCGATGCCTTAACCGATGGTCAGCTGGTTGAAGACGACTTCACGGTTAACTTGAGCGATGGCAGTACCACCACCGTCGATATCAATATTACCGGTACCGACAATGCACCAGTGATCAGTGTTGGCACAGGTGATGTGGTTGAAGACACGAACCCAAGCACCAGCGGTACGTTGACGGCTACCGATGCCGACAATGCGGCCCTCGAATTCACCGCGGAAACCATCAATGGCACCTACGGTGACTTGGTGGTTGGCACGGACGGTTCTTGGACCTACACCTTAAACAGTAACGCCGATGCTTTAACTGATGGTCAATTAGTCGAAGATGACTTCACCGTCAATTTAAGCGATGGCAGTACCACCACCGTCGATATCAATATTACCGGTACCGACAATGCACCAGTGATCAGTGTTGGCACAGGTGATGTGGTTGAAGATACCAGCCCAAGCACCAGCGGTACCTTAACAGCAACCGATGCGGATAATGCAGGATTAGCGTTTACCGCAGAAACCATCAACGGCACCTACGGTGACCTTGTTGTAAATACCGATGGCAGCTGGACCTATACCTTAAACAGTAATGCCGATGCCTTAACCGCTGGCCAGTTAGCTGACGATGACTTCACGGTTAACTTAAGTGACGGCAGTACTACCACCGTTGATATCAACATTACCGGTACTGACAATGCACCAGTGATCAGTGTTGGTACAGGCGATGTGGTTGAAGATACAAGCCCAAGCACTAGCGGCACGTTGACGGCAACTGATGCCGATAACGCAGGATTAGCGTTTACCGCAGAAACCATCAACGGCACCTACGGCGACTTGGTCGTTGGTACCGACGGATCTTGGACGTATACCTTAAACAGCAACGCCGATGCCTTAACCGATGGTCAGCTGGTTGAAGACGACTTCACCGTTAATCTAAGTGATGGCAGCACGACGACTGTTGATATCAACATTACCGGTACCGACAATGCACCAGTGATCAGTGTTGGCACAGGCGATGTGGTTGAAGATACAAGCCCAAGTACTAGTGGAACGTTGACGGCTACGGATGCGGATAACGCGGCCCTTGAATTTACGGCTGAAACCATCAACGGCACCTACGGTGACTTGGTCGTTGGTACTGACGGTTCTTGGACTTACACTTTAAACAGCAACGCCGATGCCTTAACTGCAGGTCAGTTAGCTGACGATGACTTTACCGTTAACTTGAGCGACGGCAGTACCACCACTGTTGATATCAACATTACCGGCACCGACAATACGCCAGTAATCAGTGTTGGTACCGGCGATGTGGTTGAAGACACCAACCCGAGCACCAGCGGCACCTTAACCGCAACCGATGCAGACAATGCAGGATTAGCGTTTACCGCTGAAACCATCAATGGCACCTACGGTGACTTGGTTGTAAACACCGATGGCAGCTGGACCTATACCTTAAATAGTAATGCCGATGCGTTAGCTGCTGGTGAGGCGGCTACTGATAATGTAACTGTGAATTTGAATGACGGCAGTACTACCACTGTTGATATCAGTATTACCGGTACCGACGACGCTCCCGTTATCAGCATTGGCACAGGTAGTGTTGTAGAAAGCACTACGCCAAGTACCAGTGGTACCTTAACCGCCACTGATCTTGATAATCCTAGTTTAAGCTTTACCCCCGAAACGATTAATGGCACTTACGGCGACTTGCTTGTTAATAGTGATGGTTCTTGGACGTACAGCCTAAACAGCAATGCAGTTGTATTAGCTGAGGGCGAAACAGCCAGTGATACATTAACCGTTAATTTAAGCGATGGCAGTACCACCACCGTTGATATTGCGATTACTGGAACTGATGGACTTCCTTTTATTAGTTCAGGTTTAGGTTCTGTTGTTGAAGATACTTCGCCAAGCACTAGCGGTACGTTGACGGCAACTGATGAAGATAATGCTGGGCTAGCGTTTACCGCAGAAACCATTAATGGCACTTATGGCGATTTGGTTGTTAATTCAGATGGTAGCTGGACTTATACCTTAAACAGTAATGCTGATGAGTTGACCGCCGGTGAAGCGGCAGAAGATGACTTTACCGTTAACCTGAATGACGGCAGCACAACGACTGTTGATATCAACATCACTGGTACCGACGATGCACCAGTAATCAGTGTTGGCACAGGTTCAGTTATCGAAGACACTACCCCAAGTACTAACGGCACCTTAACCGCAACGGATGCAGACAATGCGGCACTCGAATTCACCGCTGAAACCATTAACGGCACCTACGGTGATCTGGTTGTAAATACCGATGGTAGCTGGACTTACACCTTAAACAGCAATGCTGATGCCTTA
>CALBVI010000089.1 GCA_937969395.1 uncultured Spongiibacteraceae bacterium
CGCCTCAAACAACCGCTTCAATGCTGATGATGTTGCCAATTACGACTACCCAGCTGCTGTCGCAAAAATATTGGCGGTAACGGCTGCAGATAATATTCAGGTTGTTGCTCATTGCTTCGGCGGCTGCACTATGAGCATGTCATTGTTATCTGGTTTGCAGGGCGTGCGTTCGGTGGTTTTTTCTCAGGTGGCAACACATTACGAAGGGGCATTAATCGGTGAGTTAAAAACGGGCTTGCATATACCCACTTTATTAGAAAAATTAGGTGTTGATTCAATGACTGCTTATCGAGACAGTCATGCTAACTGGTTGAGTAAGTTATATGACCGTGCGCTCGCTTTTCAGCCGCAGCAACATGAGGAGTGGAGTAATTCGCCGGTCGATAAGCGGATCACATTTATGTATGGGCAGCTGTGGGAAACCAGTAATTTAAATCGTGATACCCATGATAATTTGCATGAATTGTTTGGTGTTGCCAATATTGAGTCATTACAGCACCTAGCGTTGATGATGCGAAAAGGTCATGCTGTTAATAACCAGGGTGATGAATCGTATTTACCGAATGCCAATAATATGAAAATACCGACTCTGTTTATCCACGGCACTGAAAACCAAACGTATCTGCCAGTTAGCACACAAAAGGCCGTTGAGTTTTTAAGTGAGGCTAATGGCGAGCAATGGTATGACGTTAAGATGATTCCTAACTATGGTCATATCGATTGTATTTTTGGTAGTAATGCCGCAGCGGATGTTTACCCTCATATTAAAGAGCACTTACAACAATATTAGTTATTTTAAAAAAAGGTTTTCATGTTTATAACTTTCAATGAGTTAAATCAATGCTAGAGAATTCCTTTTTACTAACGTCTATTCTTCGTGTTTTGCGTGATAGCGGAGAAAGTGTCAGCGAATATGAATTGATTGATCAATTTAAACCCTATTTAGAGGACATTATTGATCAAAAATTGCCATCTTCTTTAAAGTTATTTAAATATCATTTCTTGGTTATGAATGCTCTGTATCAATTACAGCAAGAGATGGCGAAAGAAAATCTATACTTATATGTCTCTGCGCTTGAAATATATATGTTGCCGATGAAAGAAGCTGCTGATCAAGCGTTAGTCAATGATGGCGCTGAGGCCGAGTTGCGTAATTATTATTTGGATGGCAATAACTTTGTAAAAACGGACAGTGATGATGTCGACAGTCTTCTACAGGGTTTTTGGCAGCGCTATCTTACGGAAGATAAAAAAACTGAGGCTTACCAGCAATTAGAGCTTGATGTTAGTGCCTCGTTATCAGACGTGCAAACAGCTTATCGCCGGTTGGTTGGTATTCATCATCCTGACAAAGGTGGGTCTAACGATATGTTTATGGCTATACGTGAAGCCTATGAAATTTTGACCCGTTCTTGATCAGTTATTCCCTTCCTGAGTTGCTCCTGTTTTTTAATGGGGCATTGATGCGGGTGTTTTTTTGCACCATTTTGGACTGGTTTTTTTATTTTGTTTCATTGTGGTGCTTGAAATGCAGGTGCTATCTTTCAATGTTAAGAAAAATTTTAATTTATTAACATTTTTTCTGGTTAGAACAAAAATAACAACTAATCTTAGCTTTGTTAAATTCATTGCACCAATAAAGTAATTAATTGCCTTATTCGCATTCAGGGAGATTTTCTGTGACGTTAAAACAAAAGCTGTTATCGATTGTTACACCAGTAATGCTAGTGATGATTACTTTTGCAGCTATTAATTTGAATGACCTTTGGCAAAAAATGGACAAGCTTCTGGAAATAGAAGTGCTGATGGAGTTGGCTGTTGATGCCAGTAATTTAGCCCATGAACTGCAAAAAGAGCGCGGAGCCACCGCGGGCTACCTTGGCTCTCAAGGTGAAAAATTTGGCACAGTTTTAAATCGGCAGCGTATTGAGACGGATCAGGCGCTATCAACATTAAATTTAGCGCTAGAGCACTCGCTCAATGATATGGCTTACGGTGATGTGAAGTCGCTGATGAGTAATGCGCAATCAGCACTGAAACGACTCTTTTCTATGCGTAGCTCGGTGGATGATTTAAGCATTGCCGCTGGTGATGCGATTGCCTATTACACGGATATTAATGCCTTGTTGTTGAGGGTGCCTGCGCTTATTACTCATCTTTCTCCCGAACCCGTACTGACAGAGAATTTGAGTGCATTTTATAGTTTCTTGCAAGGTAAAGAGCGGGCGGGCATTGAGCGTGCGGTGTTAAGTAACACCTTTTCTGCGGGTGATTTTGGCGATGGCATGTATGTAAAGTTCATTCGCCTTATTACTGAACAAGATACTTATTTAACTACATTTGCGCAGTTTACCTCTAGTGACATGGCCGATATTTATCGTTCTGCAATGCAGCACGATTCAGTTCGAGATGTTGAAGCATATAGAGAACGGGCGCTAAGTTATGAGCTAAATCAATCGGCTGAAAATTGGTTCGAAAGTGCCACACAAAGAATTAATCAGCTTAAGCAAGTGGAGGATCTATATACCGAGTATTTAATCGAGCTGGCTTTAGATCATTATGATACTGCAGTCTTTCAATTTTACCTTTGGCTAATGATCTCTATAGCCGTGGTAGTGATTGCGATAGTATTTTCTTACAAAGTGATTGTTGGTATTAACCGACAAGTACACTCTATTGTTTCAGTTATCCAGGCTTCGGCAAAAGATAAGGTATTGAGTCGCCGAGCAGAGGTAATAACGAATGATGAGCTGGGGGACATTGCCAGTCATTTGAATGAAATGGTTGATGAATTTAACATTGCGGTAAAGTGGCTTAGCGATGTATCGGTGAAGTTAACGACAAGTTCGGTAGAAACGAATTCTGTTGCTGAGGAAAGCACTGTGAGTTTGATCTCGCAGCAAAGTAATACTGAGCAAGTTGCTGCAGCTGTTGAAGAAATGACCGCTTCGATACAAGAAGTTTCAATGAATGCGCAAGAGGCTGTTAATTGCGTGCAAGACGCTAAAAGTGCTGTTGATA
>CALBVI010000090.1 GCA_937969395.1 uncultured Spongiibacteraceae bacterium
CGCCTTCCCGGTGCCATATCAAGAAAAAAGCCAATATTTTGCTTCTCACCTAGGCTCAGCAAAAAATCCAATTGATTTTCTTTCGCCAATAATTTTTCAGGTAACTCCCCCCATAAAAATTCAACAGGACCATCGCGGCGATAGCGATGCTGTACAACAGCGCAACTGACGACGGAACTCAAGTCGATATCATCTGCCGATAACGCAGCTACAAACAACGCCCATTGTCCAGGTTCAGGCTCTTGGTATAGCGTTATTAACAAAACAGGTTGAAACCAATCAACATTAATATAACCAAGCCCCTCATAGGTTTGACCACGACCATGAAAAAGGCGAGCCGACTCTAATTGGACAGCATTTATACCTTCTGCAGTTAAACCGTTTACGACAGCATCAACAACTTGCTGCATAGTTTATTCCTACCTATTATTTATCTAATTAATGAGTAATTAAAACACTATCAATCGCTACCTAGCGGCAACGATTGATAAACATTCTTAATTGTTATTTATCATACCGACAGGATAAATAATCGCATCGTGGTATCCCGTAATAACAGAACGATAACCACCTAGTAAAATATCTAACTCGGCATCATTCGTATCAACTAATAAAGGGCGTCCATTAAGCTCAGTTATTTTTGTTTTGGTAGCAACAACAATAATATTATCCATCCCAACTTGCCGAATAACTGTCGGGCTCAGCTGTTGATTACCACGGCCCAAAATATGCCCCTGCCCGCCGATAGCCGTGATCACTATTTTAGCGATACCCCTATGCGTCGCTAACAGCTTTACTATTTGTGATTCGCTAAGATCTTGCCCCAACAAACATTCGTTAAGTACAGCATCAACACCGAGCAAAGTATTTTGCAAACCCAACTCATCCATTATGCCAGCCGGTGTTGAACCAGGACCGATTAAATAAAGGCAATCCGCCGCCATCGATTCGACAACATCAGCAGCAATATCTTGCAATACCAATTCTTCAACTTCGCGGCCAGAAGATTTTACTTGTTGTAAAAAATGCCCTTCTCTTGGTACTAATAATTCGCCATAAAATTTGGCACGCACAATATTTTGGCGAAAAGCCTCTTCGTCAATATCTCGCACTTCAGCCAAACTGATATCGACTAACTGCCCTTTAATAAAACGCTTTAATAACTCACCGGCAGCCTGCGGGGAAACCGCATAAACGCCTGAATGCATTTTTACGCCAGAAGGAATACCCAGCACAGGAAAGTCACTGCCCACAACCTGAAAAATGTCTCGCGCCGTGCCATCGCCACCTACAAACAACAATAAATCAACTTTGTGGCTGCGAATAACTTTTGCTGCTCGCTGTGTATCTTCAGCGCAACTGTGACCGGTTTCAGTTTTAGAGGGCTTACCAACAACTTCAACCGTAAAACCTAGCTCACGAGCAACATCAGCTCCCATTTCACCCTCAAAACAATAGAGTATAACTTGCTGTTGTAATGAGATAATTTCGCTCAGTGCCAGTGAGCCTCTATTAGCCGCACGCAATAAAGCACCTTGCTGCTTAGCCTGATTAACAATTTTTGCCCCATCACTCCCCTTTAATGCTAATGGACCACCAATACCGGCCAAGGGATTAATTATTAATCCTAACTTAATCAAACTTAAACACCTTTTAACTCTACTGTTGAGATGATTATTTTAAGTAATTACTTTCATCAAAAAAACGTTAAACCATAAACCCCAAGGCCGATAAATGATTAGCCAGCTCAGGCAGCAGCTCTTTTGAATTACTGATACGGTAGCGAGAAAACTCTCGACGTATAGGATACTGCTTACGCAACTGGTCGAATGCAGCTGAACGCTCAACTAAACCTTTGTCGGCTAAGGCGTCGCGTGTCGCCAAATTATCTCGCTGAATAGGATACGCGGCTAATACAGCTTCGCTGATACCATCAATCACCGAGTTAATATGTTTAACTTCAATCGCCAAGCCTTCATCGCCGATATGATCACGTTTAATTGCCTCTATATCCAAAAACTGACAACAAGCTTGATATATCATTGCGGTGCCCGCGAGTTTGCCATCATAACTATAACCAGCAATATGCGGTGTTGCGATATCAACCAAAGCTAACAAATCACAATCAATCGCCGGCTCATTTTCCCAAACATCAAGCACAACCTTTACATCAGGACGCGCTGTAATAAATTGCTTCAACGCCTGATTAGAAACAACCCCGCCGCGGCCAGCATTAATGAGTACGGCATTCGGCTTAAGCTCTGATAATCGCTGGGCGTTAATCATATGATGACTAGGAAAGTCACCGTCAAAGGTTAAGGGCGCGTGACAACAAATAACATCCGCCGCTAACACTTGCTCAAGCGTCGACAAACAATCAATTTCACTTTGAGGTATAAGAGGATCATAGGCACAGCAATTAATACCTAATTGGCTAAGGCGCTGATAAAGACGCTTACCGACATTACCCATACCCACAATGCCAACATTACCACCAGTAAATAATCGCTCAAATACGTCCTGCTGGGCAAAGCTGCTGAGCATATAATCAACCACCGAATCAGCATTAGAACCCGGTGCCGCCGACCACTGAATACCTTGCTGCTCTAGGTAATCAATATCTAAGTGATCGATACCGATCGTTGCTGTAGCGACAAATTTTACCGCTGTATTTTCTAACAATGCCTGATTAACATTGGTAACTGAGCGAACCAATAAAAT
The DNA here is from genome assembly GCA_937969395.1 of uncultured Spongiibacteraceae bacterium. Lineage (GTDB taxonomy): Bacteria > Pseudomonadota > Gammaproteobacteria > Pseudomonadales > Dasaniaceae > Oceanicoccus. Next base: position 2,722 of record CALBVI010000090.1, read on the forward strand.
ATCCGCATCAACGACCTGCTCACGACCGAGTTTTCTGCCGTCAACTGTTAAGACATCACCAAGCTGAGAAAAATACTCGATAGCTTGAGGAATATTTTCATCGGCTACTATTTTTAAACGTTTTGTCATAATCTACAGCCACTTAGAATAGTTGTTGAGAAAAGCTTTCAAGGTAGTGTTAGGAAGAACTACTATTTACGCCACCAAGAAATCGTATCAAATTTTTGCTCCAAGCGAGGCATTAATCCCAGCTCTTGCAAAAAATAACTTACATCGTCTCTTGAGGGGTTTTGCCACTGTAGCTTGGCATAAGTCGTCGTCAATGGAACATCCTCCGCTAGAGTAACTAATTGCTGAGCCATGGCTATTTGCTCACGATAGCTATCCAGCTTTAGAGCGATACTCTTAGCCCCTCTTATCCCACACACTTCAACTGCCGCCAAATCGTTTAACATATGTTCAATAGAGCCAAACTGCTGTAACAGTGTTGCTGCGGTTTTCTTGCCGATACCAGGCACTCCGGGGATATCATCAACACTATCACCTAGCAAAGCCAAATAGTCTTTTATTTGATCGGGCCTAACACCAAACTGCTCAACTACAGCTGCCGCACTTAGCCGTGCATCAGCCGCAAAATCCCACCATTCATCACCAACACCTAGTAACTGCCCTAAGTCTTTATCACGGGTGATTACGCTAATATTATCCCCATGATTTTTAGCAAGCGTTGCTAAGGTTGCAAGAATATCGTCAGCCTCATAACGATCACTGGCAAAACAAGAAATCCCCATTAACTCCGTGATCACTTTACAAGCTTCCAGCTGGAAAGCTAAGGATTCATCAGGCAATGCTCTGCTCGCTTTATAACCGGCATAAATATCATTGCGAAAACACGTACCTAAACTTTCATCAAAAGCAGCGGCAATACTTAATGGTTCTGTTTTTGATGGTTCTACTCGGCTCAGTAATTTAATAAGGAACAAGGTATAACCATAAACTGCATTAACCGAATAGCCTTCCGAGCTATGCAAATGATCAGGAATGGAAAAATAAGCTCTAAAAATATAAATAGAGGCGTCAATTAAATAGAGAGGCTTTTTCACGAGTTTCTTAACTGATTAAATTTTAATGATAAATGTATTGATCTAATGTATTAATCTAAATCATTACGCTGAAAATAATCAGCATTAAGCTTATTTGGCGCTTGATAAAACCCCGCTAGCTTTTGGCGAACTGACTCAGCACGAATATTTAACCCCGATTGACAGTAAGCCATAACTTGCTGATAAACCGCTTGTTTAAATGGCGAACTATCTGTTTGCTCACCATTAAGATTATCAACACTGACTCGAAATTTTTTCTGGCAAGCAGCTGACAATATCCACTCTATGGCTTGCGGCTTCACTTCAACCTGTTCAAATTCTTGTTGCTGCTTGGCATCTCGACCATCCGTTTCATACCAATAACCGTAATCGACGAATTGCCTACGAGACTCACCGGCAATTAGCCAATGTGATATTTCATGTAATGCACTCGAAAAAAAACCATGGGCAAAAACAATTTGATTGAAACTAACATTTTCATTAGCCGGCAGATAAATAGGCTCGGCATCACCACGAACTAACCGTGTATTTTCGCTAGTTTCAAACAGATCATTAAACAATAAAATCAAATCATCAGCACTATGTTCTTGTTCTGGTGATTCAGCTGAAGCATTAGACATTGTGTGTTAATCCGTTCATCTCTGAATTTTCAGCCGCGTGACTATTATCAATAAACGCATGTTGCTGTAACCATTGATGGTATTTTTCACTTTGCCAAGGCTTACCTTTTAATAAATGATTTAGGTACATTTTTTCTGGTAATAAACCTTCAGCAATCATTGCCGAATTAGCAACATAAACCCAGCTATTGATAAACCCTTCATCCGTCGCTACTTTAAAAACTTCTCGACTATAACGAATAGGATTGCCTTCAAAAGGATCCATTAGACAAATATCTTCAGCGCGAGACAATTGATACAGGACACCTTCTACCTGTTCGCATTTGTTGTACATTATATTCGCATAGGCAACGTTCTCTTTTCCCATCGCGCGTTTATTAAAACACAGAGAAAAACCAGGTAACGTGCCCTTAATTGCTCGAACAAACGCAATACCTCTAGCTTTCATTCGCTCAGGATTCATATTGCTGCCGTAAGCAAAGTAAAAATCAATCATTAAATACCCATTATTATGTAATCGTTAAGCTAGTCGTTAAACTATTTTTACTGCGAAACATTTATCTGCTCAAACGCTATTAATATCCCGCTTGATAAAGCAGGCATTCTAACACACAGCTAAAAGCCTTGAATGTAAGACCAATGTTTTATAACCTCTACCTCTATCACTATTCCTAGCCACTATTCCTAGCTACTATTCCTAGTCACTACTTATAAACATTACAAACTATAAGCCTTTAGAATTGAGCACATAAACAATGGTATTTTTTCAGTAATCAGACGCTAGCGCATCTAGCTAGATGAAACTATACTCAATTTTACTGGTCAAGATATTAGACCGTTACAATCCTATAGAGGCCCACAACTATAGGTTTTCTATTTATAAAACAAACAATTAACAGCAACATTAGGAAATTAACTGACATATAGCTTAATCTAAATACCATTAGTGCCAGCAAATACTCTAAAAGATCAGCTTTACCGATAAGGGGATCACAATGAGCATTTTAAAGTCAAGCAACGACCACAGTACTGCTAATAGCGGCGGCAACGGTAATAACGTTGTTAATATCTTCTCCAAACACACACCTCAGCATTTATTAGATCAAAAATTTGTCCGCCTCTCGCCTGAATTTGATGGCCTGTGTATTCTTTACTCAAACAAACACTGCATTGGCGAAAAGCTCTATACTATGAAAATACTTTGCTGGGGCATTAAGGCCTGCGGCGAAGTTGTCGCTATTGTTGCATGGATGAATAAAGCCATCCCCTGCACTGAACTAACCGATGAAGAACATGGTTTTTTTGAAGGTTACTACGACGCTAAATCGCAAGATATTTTTTATGATCCACCCCCACATAAACTAGTAGAGTTAGAAGCCGCTCAGCGCTATAACAACTCTGACAATAGCAGCTGCAATGATAACGAATTAGATTTCGTTCAAGAGATCCCTGACAGTATTGGCACCCATGCGATGATTTACGAAGCAGATAAAAGTGTCATGGT